>JAFEGT010000015.1:4598-53556 GCA_018239765.1 Verrucomicrobiota bacterium | reverse complement strand
ATCTTCCAAAATCTTTTTCATGCGAGCATCAGGTTGAAAAGGCTTTCCTTTAACAATGCCTATAGCGGCAAATTGGCCGGCGATTTCTGGATCAAGGGCCTCTGCGGGCTGCTCCTGAACCAGTTTGTTGAGCATTTCGTAGTAGGAGTAGTTGTTGGGAGGTATGGTGTTCATGCTGAGGCCAGTGCCTTCGACAAATTTAGGAGGTTGTGAAGAGCCTAGTGCAGCAAGAGGAGCTTTACCCATCAAGAAATCAGCAACACTTGTGCCAAAGCTGCCATCAACATATGGGTAGATTTTAAGGTGCTGTTTGATTCCATCTACGGCAGGTTTTGGGTTATTGTTTTCGAGAAACGCCCTTCCAAGAAGTACTGCAGAGTCTGTTTTTGCATGCCCAACAAAATAGCCACTATCTGGGATTTGACCCTTATATCCTGGGGGAATGAGCAGGTACTTGCCGCCTTTACCTCTATCGGGGCCTGGTGTGCCAAAATCGAGTATCCAGCGAAACCATAAGTCATCAAAAATGCCTAGTGTGTCTGGAGGTGTTTCGATGACCATAGGTCCATCTTTAAGGTTGATGTTGCTGATAAAGTAGACGGTGTCGGCGTTTGCTGTAAGAAAAAGGGAATGAGCATCCATCAACCCTGAAAAAATCAGCACTGAATTGTCTTCAACTCCTGCTGCTCTCATGCCTTCAACTGCGCTATAGATCGATACGCCGCTTATGCCGTTAAGGTAGCTATCAACAGCTCGTTGAAAGTCAAGGGTGTTATAGACTTTTTCTACTGTTTCCTTTGTTGCCACGCCATCTGTAAATTCAAGTGTTCCAACGCTTGTTTCTACCTTACTTGGGGTGGTTATCTGTTCGGGAATGGGGGCAAAACTTGTTAGGAGTAAGCAGCACAGGTCTAACATAAGGGCTCCTTGATTTTTTTTCCTGTTACATGAGTTGGCATAAACTATCAACTGGGAAAGTGTTATAGGTTGGTGGGGTCGATTGATTGGGCTGGTCCCAAAAAACTGATAATAATTCAAATTTGTATTAGTGACCTTGCAGCCATGTGCTAACCCAAAGAAACGACAACGAGTTCGTAGGGGAGTGTGTCGGGGATGCGGCGGCGGTAGACTGGGATATCAGGAAAGATGCCTTTTACCCAGCTGCCATTGCCGGCAACGCAAATAAGGATGGGGAGGCACTCTTCGTGGGCGATGTAGAGCTCGCTTAGGCTTGCTCGTAGGTCGCTTTCGTCAAGAATGGCTATGGGGCGCTTTCGCGGCCATGCTTTGATGGCGCCAATAGCGGCAGCTAAGCTATAGTGCGGGCTTGCCGTTTCTGATAAAAGCACGTCGCCAGAAAAATAGGGCGAGATATCATCCAAAAGCTCTTTATCACGCGCAATAAGCACCACATCTTCTAACAGCGACTCTGAGGGGCTTCCTGCCTGCCAGAGCTTATGTTTTTTATGGGGCTCTAACGAGCAGAGCGCCAAGAGCACCTCTTTTAGAAGCAGGTGTGGATAGCTTCTGTCATTAATCACCACCTCTTGAGTGCCGATAAGTATGTTAGACCCCTTATGATGAAGGGGGATGTGCTCTTTTCCCACAACAAGCACAAGGTCTGCCCTTGCTACAAGCTCTTCAGTGATGTTGCCGCAGTAGTGCGGGTGTGATTCTAGTAAAAAAGTTTTAGCAGTGTGGGAGCTTGTTATCGGAATCGCCCAGCGTTCGGCAAAGTGCAGCAGTATCGATTCTGCCTTATGAGCAACAACGTCGCGCTCAAGGTGTATAAGGGGATGTTTTGCTTTGTTAAAAAGTGCTTCGAGCTCTAAAAGGAGCTCATCGAGCGTGTCAGGATCTGATACACCAAATTCCATGGGGTTATAGACATGCTGTGGGATGTAGCAGTCAACAACCACTTGGGGTAGCTCAATACAAACAGGTTTTTTAAAAAAGAGGCAGTAATCGAGCACGCGGTCAATCTTTTTTGCAGCAAGGGATGGATCTGACAGCTCGGTCCAGCTTACACTAAAGTTTCGAAAGAGTTTTTCGAGTGCATTCACTTCACTACTGCCAAAAATAATGACTTGCGGTACTGACTCTTGAAATGCCCTCATAAGTATGTCTAAAGCTTTAGCGTTCTGGTCATAGAGGGCAATAGCTGAAATGCCGCGAGCTTTTGCATACCCATCGGCCATTTCACCGCACGATTCAATAGAGGGGTTTGAAACCAAGGTGATTTTTGAATCACTCTCTATGGTGCGCTGGAGTGCTTCAAGGTTTGCATGGGGAGTCGCAAAAAAATGGGTAAGGCCAAAGAAGGAGAGTCTCTTGAGCAGGTACTGCCCAACAGTGAGTTTTTCAGGGCGAGCGGGCGTTTTGCGCCGTTTCAAAGGTTTCGTTATCATCGTCATACCAATATTGTTACATAAAAAGTGGTATTTTTTGGTATCTTATTGAGCTTAACCGGAGATTTATACAGATGTTGGATATCAAAATGATCCGCAAAGCCCCTGAAGAGGTGGCAAAAAAACTCAAAAGCAAAGTGCCAGATGCTGAAATTTCGCCTATTCTTGATCTGGATGTGCTGATTCGCGAAAAAAAGACACGCGTAGAGCAGCTTAAGGCTTCGCGTAATGCAGCCTCAGATGCTATTGGCCAGCTCAAACGTAAGGGCGAAAATGCCGATGCGCTCATGGCAGAGGTCTCTCAGCACTCTGATGAAATACATGCTCTCGATCGTGACCTTACAGATTTAGAAGCCAAATACACAGATCTCATCGCACGCCTTCCAAACCTGCCTATGGACGATGTAAAGGTAGCGTTAGATCCTAAAGAAAACGTAGAAGTAAAGTCGTGGGGTAAAAAGCCAGAGTTTGGTTTTGCCTTCAAAAACCACGTAGAGCTTAATGAGAAGCTAAAACTCTTTGACTTTGAGCGTGGTGCAAAACTTACAGGATCTGGCTGGCCGATCTACTGTGGTAATGGCGCACGGCTTGAATGGGCGCTTTTAAACTACATGATCGATTTTCACGTAAAAGATGGCTGGCAGCAGATTATGCCGCCGATTGCCGTAAAGCGCGAAGGGCTCTACAGCGCAGGCCAGCTTCCAAAGTTTGAGAATCAGCAGTATAAAATAGCTGAAGAGGAACATCCTCTCTACCTCATACCTACAGCAGAAGTTGCGCTTAATGGCATGCATCTTGATGAAATTATCCCTGAAGAGTCACTGCCTCTTCGCTACATCGCCTACACACCCTGTTTTAGACGAGAAGCCGGCGCTGCAGGCTCAACTGAGCGTGGCCTCATCCGCATGCACCAGTTTAACAAAGTTGAAATGTTTGCCTTTTCGACCCCAGAGGATAGCCCAAAGCTGTTTGAAGAGATGGTAGGGCGTGCAGAACGAATTTTGGAAGGTCTTGAACTTCACTACCGAAGCATGCTGCTTGTAACGGGCGATATGTCCTTTGCTTCAAGCCGCACAATTGACGTTGAAGTGTGGCTTCCAGGACAAAATCGCTACTACGAAGTGTCATCAATTTCAAACTGCACCGACTATCAGTCACGACGTGGTCAAATACGCTACCGCAAAAAGGGCGAAAAGCCAGAACTTGTCCATACACTTAATGGATCAGGTCTTGCAACATCGCGTCTTTTAGTGGCAATTTTGGAAAATAATCAGCAGCCAGATGGCAGTGTGATTATTCCAAAGGCCCTGAGACCATACCTTGGCGGACTCGAAAGACTCACATGATCTTTGATGTCAGAAGCCCTAAGGAATATACCCATGCGCATATTCCTGGGGCTATTTCTCTTCCGCTCTTTTCTGACGAAGAGCGTGCTCTTATCGGCACAACCTATAAGCGAGAAGGCCAACTGGTTGCTGTTCGTCTCGGTATCAAAATTTTGGGGCCAAAACTTGCCGACTATTTGGCGGGGGCAGAAGCTCACCTTAATGGAGAGAAACGAGCAACGGTATACTGCTGGCGAGGTGGGATGCGCTCAGGGTTTGTTTGTCAGTTTTTGGGCTATGTTGGCATCGTATGTGATCAGATGAAGGGTGGCTATAAAGCCTATCGAAGAGAGGTTTTAAAGCAGCTTCAAGGGCCATATACTCTAAAACTCATTGGTGGCTACACCGGCGCTGGTAAAACTGACTATTTACACACACAACAGGCGCAAACAATAGATCTTGAAGCACTTGCACACCATCGTGGAAGCGTCTATGGTGAGCTGGGTAAACAGCCATCAAACGAGCAGTTTGAAAACGACATCGCACATGCTCTTTCGCAAGCAAATCGCGATTTGCCAATTTGGGTTGAAGATGAAAGCCGACTTATAGGCCACTGTCAGATTCCTACCCCTTTTTATGAGGCGATGAGGCAAGCGCCTCTCTATTTTCTTCATGTGCCAAAAGAAGAGCGTATAAAACGCATTCGTGATACCTACAGCAAAATTCCTACTCTTGAGCTTATAAGCGCCACACAAAAACTTGCAAGACGGCTGAACATAAAGCCAATAGTAGCCCATATCGAACAGGGTGCGCTCGACGAGGCAATAGATCTTCTTTTGACCTATTATGATAAGGCCTACGATTTTGCTCTTTCAAAACATCAAGGGCCGATATACAATGAGTTCACGCCGGATTAACATATTTAAACGCGAAGACGCAGAGACTCAGAAAGGCGCAATGAGTAATTTTTATTGTTTTTTCGCTGCGTCTTTTTATTTCATCGCGACTCTGCGTTTAAAATCTTAACTCGGGCACGGGTGCAAAAGGACACGTATGGATGACCATTTTAAAGGAAAAGACGCCCTACAGCATATGGTAGAGGTGCAGGCAGTTGGTAAAATAGCATCGGCAGAGATTCATGGAGCAGAAACTCCAGGCTATCTTTTTGCAGCTACAGATGCATGCCGCGAGACGACACTTGCACTTGTGCTTCTTTCACTCTTTATGCCGCACGATATCAAAGCGCTCTTTGCCTTTAGCGCTGCCTTTATCTTTTGGAAGATGGGTAGAGCCGCATGGCTTGCTTGGTCGCGCCTTGAGCGGCTTCACCGCGTTATGGATGAAGAGCGCAATGAAATCGAACACAATCGAGCTCAAGAAAAAGAGGAGCTCAAGGCTCTCTATCAAGCTAAAGGCTTTCAGGGAAAGTTGCTAGATGATGCTGTAGATGTTTTGATGGCAGATGGCGATAGAGCTCTTAGGGTTATGCTTGAAGAAGAGATGGGCTTTCGCCTTGAAGAAAATGAACATCCGCTCATGCAGGGATTTGGTGCTGCCGCCGGTGCTCTTGTCGCTGCAGTTACACTTCTTTTGGCAACACTTGGCGGAGAGGTGCTCTTTTTAACATCTGCAGTACTTCTTTTTTGCCTCAGCTCCTACCTCACGGCACATCGTGAGCATAACAAAATCATCCCAGCAATGGTCTGGAATATTGGCATAGGCCTCTTTAGCTACCTTGTTGCCTACTTTACTATGCGAGCACTATGAAAGTACCTATCGGCAAAAGAAGATCTCAAGAATTTCAGGTGAGGGACTTTTTTGAAATGGGCCTAGAAGAGAGCGCAAGCCCCTTTCTTACCCCATTTGCAAGGCGAATAAGCCATAACTTCCCTCTAAAAGCCTCTATTGTGGCAAGTATTTTGCTTGCATGCAGCTTTTTTGTCACAAGTCCGCTTTCTGAAATTTTGCTTACAGCTGTTTATTTTATCGTGGGCGTGCCAGCCCTTATCAATGCTATTGAAGATATTGTCCTGAAACATGACTGCAATATCGACGTGCTGATGACCCTCGCGGCATTTAGCGCCATCTTTATGGGCTCTGGGTTTGAGGGTGCGCTTCTTTTGGTGCTCTTTGCCCTTTCTGGCGCTATAGAAGATGCTGTTTCGTTAAAGGCAAAGAATGCCCTTATGCAGCTTCATAAAATCGTGCCTGCAAAGGCCTACGTGCTTGAAGATGGCGAGCTTCGAGAACGGGCAATTCAAGATGTGGCACTCGATGCTCAGGTGCTAGTGCGTGCTGGGGAAGTTGTGCCTTTAGATGGTGTTGTGATAGAAGGGGCTTCACAGGTGAGCCTAGTTCATCTTACCGGTGAAAGCCTGCCAGTACGCAAGATTGTGGGAGATGAAATCCCGGCAGGGGCCAATGTGGTGGATGGCTCGCTTACCGTAAAGGTGACAAGACTCAGCCAGGACTCAACAGTAAGCCGCATCATACAGCTTATTACAGAAGCGCAGAATGCAAAGCCCGCGCTTGAGCGCTGGTTTGATACCTTTGGGAGGCGCTACGCCCTTACCATCATTTCGCTCTTTGTGTTTTTTGCACTTTCCTTTCCCTACTTATTAGGAATCGACTTTTTAGGAAAAGAGGGCTCTATTTATCGCTCTCTTGCCTTTCTTATTACAGCATCGCCCTGTGCGCTTATTTTAGCGGTGCCTATTGCCTATTTAAGTGCTCTTGGCGCCTGCGCCCGCAAGGGTATTGTGCTCAAGGGTGGTATTGTTCTTGATGCGCTTGAGCGCTGCAAGGTTGTGGCTTTTGATAAAACGGGAACGCTTACACTTGGTGAGCTTACACTCGACACCGTTCTTGATCCTGAACTTCTTGCCATTGCAGCATCTCTTGAGCGAAATGCCGTACACCCCATTGCAAAGGCTATAGTAAAAAGCTATCAGGGGCCATATCTTCCGGTGTCAGATGTTCGGGTAATTCCAGGCTATGGCGTGGAAGGGACGATTGAGGGTAAGTATGTCTATATTGGAGATCCTTCCACAAAGTTGTCTCAAGAGGAACTTGAACATGCCAAAAAGGCTGGCAACATCATGGCATGTCTTGTGGTGGGCTCTAAAACGCACCTTCTGTTCTTTTCTGATAAGGCGCGCCCAGGGATTAAGCGCATGCTCGATGCGCTAAAAAAATCGGGCCGCGAGCTTATTATGCTTACAGGAGATCATCGAGAAAGTGCACAGGCTATAGCCCGAGAAATAGGACTCGATCGCTTTGAGGCAGAGCTAAAACCTGAGGATAAGCTGCAGCGTATCACGGCCCTTTCTGAGGCTGAGGGGCTTGCAATGGTGGGGGATGGCATAAATGACGCCCCAGCCCTTGCAAGAGCCACTGTGGGCATCTGTATGGGTCAGGTGGGCAGTGCAACGGCAAGAGGGGCTGCCGATGTTATCCTGCTGCACGATAATATCGAGCTTTTGGACTGGCTTTTTACAAAGGCGTCCCAGACGCGGCATATAGTCATTCAAAATTTGACAATTGCGCTTATTGCGATTATATGCGGGGTAATTCCTGCACTTGCTGGTGTGTTGCCTTTATGGCTTGCTGTAATCGTCCACGAGGGTGGCACTGTCCTCGTTGGCCTTAATGCTCTAAGATTGCTTAAATGATACAGGTAAAAGACCTACAGTTTGAATATGAGGAGTTTGGCAAGAAGGATGATCCTGCCATCATTATGATTATGGGCCTTGGCGAGCAGCTGATCTTCTGGTCAGATGAGCTCTGCAAGGGTCTTGCCGACGAAGGGTTTCGGGTTATACGATTTGATAATCGCGATGCGGGCTTGTCGACAAAATTGAGTGGGCAAAAAGTACCCTCTATTGCACGTCTTCTTTTTCTCAAAAAGTGGTTTGGCTACTCTGCCAAAGCTCCCTATACAATAAGCGACATGGCAGATGATGTTGTGGGCATCATGGATGCGCTCGGTATAGCCAAAGCGCATATCGTGGGTTCATCGATGGGAGGGTTGATCGCGCAGGTGCTGGGTATTGAACATCCAGATCGCATCTTGACTATCACCACAATTTTTGCCACTACAAGCAATCTAAAAATAAAGCGACCAGATGATGAAATTCTCGCCCTTATGGACAAGCGGCCTGCAAGAGATGCAACCGAAGAGGAGAGGATAGCCTACAAACTCAAGGTCTTTAGCCTGCTTGCGGGCAGTACCTATCCTATGGATGCCAAAATCGAAGAAAAGGTCATACGTTCAGTGAAGCGCTGCTACTATCCCGAGGGAACTCTTCGCCAGCTTGCAGCACTTGTGCGAGAGCCGGCAACGTCATCTCGCCTTACGAACATGAAGCTGCCTATACTTGTTATTCACGGGGCAGAAGATAGGCTTGTTCCAGTTGAGCATGGCCTAGACATTGCAAAAAACGCGCCCAATTCCCGGCTTGTTATTATTGAAAAGATGGGCCATCTCATCCCCACAGCGCTTATAGGCAAGTTCATAACGCTGATAAGCGAGCATGCCCATGCAAATAGTCAGAAAGATCCGCGAAAGATAGCGCGGTAATTCAATAATTAAAATAATTATGCTTTTAGTTTAATTTCATGATTTGTATAATTTCCTATAAAAATTGGGGTTGTTATGAATATTCAATCATTAAAGCAGCAGGTTACTGATCTTTCAATACCTATTAAACAGGTGAAGATTCCAGAATTAACTCTTGCCGTAAGGGCTGTTTTTGAAGAGTGTGCGCCTGAGTTGACGAGTCTAGAAGATCCTACCAAAAAGTTTCGTCTTGCAGTTCCCAACCTCCAAATAAAAATTCAAAGGTGTAGAGAAGTGGCGCAGGAGCTTAACAGGGAAAGAACCATACGAGCTGTAACTCTCGCTGGAGGATTTACCCTTCCAACGGCTGCAGTAGGCGCCATCTATAGAGTGGCCCTTGGATATTTGGGTATTATTGGGACGACCCTTGGACTTGCTGCCGGTGCTGTCGGGCTTCGCTATATATCAAAACAGTTGTATGTCTCAGACTGGTCTTACCAAAATTCCGTAGAAGCATTAGAGACTGAGATAAAAAACTATAAGACATTTTTTTCTCTTGAGTACTGTAAGTTAATCGAACAGGCGATTCGTGCAAAACTGCAGCAGATGAACGATAAAGAGCCTACAAAGCCCATATATGAAAAGGCCCTTGTCGAGCTAAAAGAACAGCGCGGCTACATTAGCTAAAGACAAGAATAAGACCAAGACCAAGAGCCTCTTGCAAAACTAAACCAGGCTTATCTTTCTTGTAATTTTCAAAATTTTAAACGCAGAGGCTCGAGAGGCTCGAGAGGCGCAAAGTGCTTCGCAATGCAAGAAGGGTTTCTAAGTCATCTCAGGCATTATTCAGAGGAATAATGCCCACAGGCATCTGCCGCGAAACGCGGCAATACTTCGTACTGGCACCCTGTTCTTTGCCACGTTTCGTGGCATGAGCTCGTGCTCATTATCCCTCAGGATAATGAGCTAAAACGGCTTACATAAATAACTCTTACTACATTGCGAAGCACTTTGCGCCTCTCGAGCCTCTGCGTTTAATTTTTTTAAAATTGGGCAATGATAATGTCACTGGGCTGAATTCTGTCACGCTTAGTTTTGCAAGAGGCTCCCAAGATTAAGAATAAGAACCCTTTTACGTTGGCAACATTGGGAGCCTGATTTTGGTGGGGCTTATTATTTGCGGAAGAGGCCCTTCACGAGGTCTGTAATGCTCTGCAAGATTGAGTTGAGCAGGTCAGACTGCGCAGTAACCGTAGTGCGGGACTGGTCAAGGTCTGTCTGCAGTCTTTGAGCCAGGTTCTGTATGGTCTTTCTGCGTCCTCTAATGTTTTCAATAACAGCCTGGAGCTTTGTGTTTATCTCAGCACGCTGCTTAGCGTTATCGTCGGAGAGCTTACCTGCAACGGTGATGGAACCATCTGACGTGTTGTGCTGAGCTGATGGCACAACATAGCCAAAACCCCAAGGAAGCTGCATGCTGCTAAATGGGTCAGTAGATGGTTTTGAGACGGGCTGAAAGGCAGTAACCGATTGGCCAGTTGATGGTGAGACAGCGTTTATTGAGGCAAGGTTTGTGGCGTTAACAGCGATAATCGACTGGCTTAAGCCGCCAGTCCATGCAGAGATGAAGGCGTTCTTAAAGGCAGTAGAATAGGCTTCAAATGCAAGCTGCTGCTGGCTTTGAGCAGGGTTTGCTGTAAAAGTGCTTATAGCAGGCTGCGCGGGTATCTGCACAGTGCCGGAACCTCCAGTCTGGCTAAGCCATGTGATAGAGCCCGGAGTTGCTCCCACCTGAGGAGTGTAGGTAACGGTGATCAGGGTGTCATTAAGTAGCGTGTCTTTACCAAAGCTTGACATGACAAAAGGCTGGTTTGTGCCTGAAATCGTATTTGCAGCCCACCAGTCTGCAATATCTGAGACGCTAATTTTGTCGTAGCCGAAGGTAAAATTGTCCATGGTGGCTGTAGTAAGTGTTGGAGGTACGCGCACGGTGCTATCAGGTTCACCCACATAGGTAGGCACACGAGCCATCATCTTGGTGTATTCCTGCTGCCATGTGCCGTAGAAAATAAGGTTTCGGCTCTGGGTGCCTATGCTGTCTTGCAAACTTGCAAGCATCTTTTGTAGGCTGTCCAGGGTCGAGGCCATAATATAGCGTTTTTTTATCTCTTCTGGGGAGTGGACGTTTTCATTTTGAATGGCTCCAAGAACCGCATTCAAGAAGTCCATAAAGAGCTTCATGGTAGCGGGATCTTCGGGTGGAGCGGTAGTTGTGAAGTGGTTATTATAGAGAAACTGCGCCCACAATTTTTGCTTTTCTTGTACGGTTTTGTCAGCAAAGTAGGAGTTGAAGGCATCTGCATAAAAGCCGGTTGTTGGAGGCTGTAAGAGGGGTAGGTTTACAGTGAAGTTATCCCGGGCGATAAGTTGAGTTTCAAGATAGGTATAAACATCGGAGGCATACTTTTGAAAGAGTGCCTGAATAGCAGCATCTTGTGGAGGTGGATCTGTAAGGTGGTATGAAGTAAGAAAGTAGTTCCATACCTCTTGCTGGTCTTCTTGCGACATGGTGCCAAAAAGAGGCTGAAAAGCCGTCCCATACACCCCAGAGGTAGGGGGTAGGGGTTTTAGCGGATTTATTCCCGACCCTACATCATTGTCAAAATCTAGATCAATAGGTGATGCCATTGTATCCTTCCTTATGAAAAGATTGATGTCATAATTGTTGACAGCTGACCAATCATTGTTTTTAAAAGGCCGGCTGCCTGGTTAAAGCCAGTCTGGGCTTGGTTCTGTTGCGAATTCTGTGCGTCGGCCTGGTTTGAGAGGATCTGTCGTTTAGACTGGGTATCTGTTACGTACTGTTGCAACAAACTGTTTTTTGTTGCACGTCTTCTTGCGGCGCCCGATTCTTGAGCGTTTTGCGCTTCGTCTGTCGATGAGGTGTACATTTTATTGTACTCTTTGTTCCATGGAGGAGTGGTGATGTTGCGTATAACCTGAAAGAATGGTTGCGTATTGCTCAAGTTGTACATGTTAATAGGCGATGTCATCGCTCCAGATACGTTAAGGCTCTGTGCTGGTGGGATGTTGGAGAATTCAAAGTGAAGGGGGCTTGAAAAGGGAAATCCAGGTGGCAAAATAGCGCTGTTGTTAAGTGGCTGAAGAAGAAAGTTGTTAAATGCCTGTGTTGCTATATCGTTTCTTTGCTGAGCTGTAGCATCGGGAGGGAAGTTAGTAATTGGTGAAACGACTGGTACATCATAAAAACCTGAAACCTTTACAGGATCGCCAGATAGCTGAAAATTTCCATTCGAGTCGAAAGTATAGTATTGAATAGTCGTGTCATACTGCTGCTTATAATTCAATTGAAACTGAATGGAGTTTGGCCGTGCGATAACACTAAAGTCATTCATCGCCTGGGGCTGAAAGTTTGAATAGCCAGTTCTTGTTAAGGGGCCAAGTGCTATAAGTTCTGAGTGGGGCACTGCTGCAAGAGCATCAGTAATATTTCCCTCTTGGTTTTGAAAGACGGTAGGATCAGGAAGGGGTACAAGTGAGTTTACAGAGTGCATCACGTAACTTTGGGTGCCTCCCGTGATCGCCGTCTGGATAGCAGTATCAAGGTAGTCTTGCATGGTAATCTGGCCATAACCAAGGGTCCACTTGCTTAAGTTGCCAAAGTTGACATCAGGCAAGCTTTTTGAGCCGGCTATATAAAATTGGCCAGCTTCACGACCCATCATGGTTGAGTATTCTTTTTGATAACGTGTAAGGAAGGCTACGTTGTTGGCAACAACGCCTACGTTATTCTGCAGAGTTTGAAGCATGAGTACTATGAGATCGTAGACGCTAAACATCAAGCCCCGGCGAGTGACTTCATCAGGCGAGATGCTATTTGTCTGCATTGAGTCATAGGTATTTTGTACAAATTTCATAAACTTTGACAAAATAGCAGGGTCCTGAGCGACGACGAGGGGGTTTGAGGCTGAAAGTCCATTATCGGTCAAAAACTGTGCCCAGAGCACATCTTTTTGTGTAACTAAACCTGCCTGAGCATCGGCATAGCTCTGACCTAAGTAGTTATCAATAAAGCTTTCGTAAAGACTGCCATTTGGGATCGTTGTCATCTTATTACCTAAATATTGCGGCTATTAATCCTTTCAAGCTATCTATAATCGAGTTTGCCAGGTCTGTCTGCTGCGACAGGGTCTGTCTTGACTGGTCGAGGTTCGATTGAAGCGCTGACTGCTGGTCTTGTACTACCTGACGTTTCGAACGCACGTTTTCAATATACTGCTGGTCTCGCGAGTTGATCTCACCACGGGTCTTTGCATTGGAGTCGCTCAGGTTACGAAGTGGGTCAGTAGGCTGTGTAGTACTCGATGGTGCAACGTAGGTGTAAGGCTTTAAAATAGAGAATAGGCTTCCAATATTCGATACTACAGGGAGTGTAGTTGACTGAGTAAATATCTGCGATTGGATCAGTTTTGCCTGATCAAGCGTATTCGTTGAACTTGTAGAAATGCCTGCAAATGTCTGTAGTTTATTGAGATATTGTGGGTTAAAGCCCGAAAGAATTTGAAGAGTAAAGCTGCTGGGCGGACTATTCCAAAAGTTTTTGAAGGCTGTCTCTAGGTTTGCTACATTCTGATCAAACGTTGAGCCAACATTTATCGGTACAAAGCCTAAACTGTTTCCAGAAGTGGTGCCGTTAGAAAATTGGTTATTAATAGCGACTTCAATAGAATTTGGACTGAAGGTGACTGTAAAGTAGCTCTTTGTCCAGTTGCCGCTATTATTTGAGTCGACATCCATGGAGATCATGCTTGAGATCTGAAATGAGTCCGAGCCCCCAATTGCGCGCTGGTTTGCCCACCATTTTGCGATGTCCTGCACGCTTATGCCGTCATAGCCAAGGGTAAACTTGCTCCAGTCGGGGTTTGCGGCGTTAACGTCAATAGCATGAACAGCGCTACCCTCACCGCCAACATAGGTAGGCACGCGAGTAAGCATTTCGGTGTACTCTTTTTGCCATTTTGCAAAGACGGCAATGTTTTGGGCTTCTACTGTCACAGTCTGCTGGAGAGAAAGAAGCATATTCAGCACAGAGTTAAAGACACCAAACATTATGTTTCGTTTTTTGATTTCTTCAGGTGAGAGCTTGTCGTTTACAAAGGTTGGTACAAAAAGCTGCTGGTTTGCAAGCGTCTGCTGAATGTAGGTTAAAAAGAGCTGCTCGCTACCTGGAGGAATAGGGTCTGTGAGGTTATTTGCAGCCAAAAAGTTAACCCAGATTGCCTGCTTTTCAGCTTCTGAAAGCGTGCTAAAGAAGGCATCCATAATGTTTCCATACGAAGTTCCTACAGCAGGTGGTAGGGGCTGGAATGGATTGATTGAGGCGACTGTCATAGTTATTACCTCTTACGTTTACCTTGTTACGTTTACCTTGCAATGCCATCGGCCATCTTTTCAAGAAGCTGAGTAAGACGGCTTAATAGGCCACTTGCTGATTTATAAAACTCTTCAAACACAAACATTACCTCACGAAGGTTTTCACGTTCGGTATCGTTAAAGGACTGTGAAGAGACAATGGCGTTACTGAGGTTTCTCTGGAATCCGCCTTGATCTGATGGTTGAGCATCCTGTATCCAGTTTTGAATGGCACTAAGTTGGTTAGCAGGGGTATTGCTTAACCCCTGAAAGTCGTTTCTTACCGTGTTGAGCGCCTGTATAAGACCGCTAGCAGGTGATCCGCCCTTACCACCAATTTCACCTATAAGATAGTCGAGGTTTGCAAGAATATTTGTGACAGAGTATCCAGCTATAGTATTTGTTGCATTGGTTAGGTCTTCAAAAGCGCTTGCGGCAAGCTGCGCATCTGCTGGGATTGGTGCGCCTGTGGCCAGGTTATTGAAGTAGGCAGTGTAGGCCACCGCGCTTTCTGTTCCTAAGCGAGAAAGGGTCGAAAGTGACTGGTCGTAGGTTGCCTTTTCAAAGGCGTTAAACTGCTCTTGTGGGCTTGTGGTGTTGACGTTAACGTTGTTAAGTTCTTGCAGCTGCATGATGAACTTTTGTGGGTCTTTTTGGTTCATCAGGTCCTGGAGGGAGTTGAGATAGCTTAATGCCACTTGGTTTGCATCCACAGCATCTTTTAGTAGTGCCATTTCATTGAAAAGAATTTCATTTCCCCTTGAAACATAGTCTACCATCAAAACCTGTTGGATACTCATGGAGTCGGTATTTGCAGCAGCACCTACAAGGTGAGCTTGAGCTGCGGCTGACGCTGCGCTTGAGAGTATGCCTGTAAGGCCGTAGATAGAGGCTGTTGAGGTTCCTGTAACCTGTGCAATGGCAGCTTGTGCAGTTGCAAGCCGAGCTGGAGTGTTTGTAGGATCGCTAATAGGGTCCCACCCTGCGGCTCTTAAGGCACGTATAAGTTTATCCAGCCCTTGAGCCATGTACTGGTCCATGGTAGTTGTGAGTGGAACGCCTGTGTTTGAGGGGGTAAGGGTGCGAAGGTTGGCAGCTGGTTGATTTATAAGATTGCCAGATCCATCTGTAGTAACAACAGTGCCTTCTAAGTCTGTCGTAATGCCAATATTGCCGTAGCTATAGGTCTGAAAGCCTTGGGCATTAACCTGCTTCATCTTTGACCAGTTGTTCAGCAGGTTGATAGCATCAGATACGGCCTGAGCATTAGTGGTTCCACCAAAAACAATGGTGCCAGAGGCAAGCGTTGATGGGGTTGGGGCGTGAAGGCCGCCATTAGAGTCCTGAATTTGCGCGCCAAGGCCTACCAAGATATTCGTAAGCTCTTGGTTATAATAAGCCTGAGAGGCTGATGTGATCTCAAAGTCAAATACTCTACGCTCGATACTTGAGGCAGTAAGTGCACCACCAACTGTAGCTGGCTGCAGGAAGTTGACAACAATTTGGGTCATACAAGCCCTCCGTTATTACTCTTTCTCTACTCTTTATTATACTATAATTTAATTTTTAATACAAGGTTAGCATTTGGCAGACGACGAGCTATCTATAGAAAAGCTTGTGTCACAAAGGTTTAAAAACTGTTTTGTAGGGTCCACGAGGGAGTTTATATCGGTATTTTCATCATACGATGCCAAAAGCCGACTTAAGAAGTCTGCATGCTTATGGCTAGGTATAGCCCTAAGCTCAGTCTGGATCGATTTTATGAGGCCTTTTGTAAGCTCATCAAGATCGCTTCTATCATCAACAGGTGGCCCTAGGATAAGCTGTAGAAGCTCATCAGCCTTAAATTGCCCATTAGTTTTGCGTGCTAAGATGATCTGAAGTGCAACTAAGGCATTTGTCAGCAGCGATATTTTCATGGCAGCTATAAAGATTTTTAGCTGTTCTTGTGTGGTTGTGGGGGCTTCTTTTTTTATAATTGCCAGAAGAAGCTGATCAAAATGAGGGTCGTTTAATAGTGCGCCTATCGCTATGGCAAAGGCGCGCACTGCGCTTTCGAGCTTTTTCTGCTCTGGAGGTTCATTGGTTTCTAGTGCTGTTGCGGCCATAAGTGAAACGGCAGCAGGCCCTGACCAGTATGGAGCCATCTGGGTGTAGATATAGCTTAACATACCAAGATGCTCTGCAAGCTCAGGGGTTTCTTTGTTAAGTTCTGTAGAGACGGGGTCAATTTTATCTTCAACGACAATCGGTAGCGCTGCAAGCACACTTGTAATTATAGGGCTTGCTGGCAGTGTAGTGGGAAGTGCTGAAGCTGTTGCAGCGGCTGCAGTAGGTGCTGTTGGAGCGGCTACTGCTACGCTAGAGCTAAGTTGAGGAAGTGAAATTGCTGTCCAGAGGACCAAAAAGGTTTGCATGTTTAGAGGTATTGCATTTTCCTGTAAAGCCTTCCTGATGTCGTCTATGAGCCGTTTTTGAATGATTTCCGATCTACTCTGTTCAGTAGGGTGTACAGTAAGGTTTGAGGTGTTGATGTCCGGAAGAAGCGTGATGAGAAGCTGCTGAGAGGCTATTTGGTAGGCTTGGTTTAACAGTGTGGGGTCGGCGATGTTGAGGCCAGCAAGAGCTATTGCATTGTTTTTTAAAAATTGCAGCGAGCCAAGACTTAAAGGTGTGCCTGTTTGTGCTGTGTTTGCTTGCGATATGCCTTCTGGTGATGTACTATTTTGTGTGCCTGCAGATGAGATAAAATTTAATAAGGCGGCGTTTATGGGGTTGCCGGAAGTTGCAACTGCTCCAGCCCCAGCTACTTTAGGATCAACTTTTATTATATCGCCAATTTTTTGGTCTGCTTTAAGCCAGCCAATCAATGCATCGAGAACGACGGCCTGCTCTGCTGTGCCTAGCTCTTTAACAGTAGCGCCGCTTCCCAGTCGCTCTATAATGCCAACAGTGGCTTCTGGGTTGGAAAAAATTTGGGTTATGAGTATTGAAGGCAATCCTGGATAGGGCAAAAGCGACGCCATATCCTCAACTTTCTTTTTATCCACAACAGAAAGTGAGATAAAGTCCTTAACGGCGTCATGCAGTTTTTCTATGTCGCCAACCGTAAGAGAGTCGGCAATATCTCGCCAAATGCCTACAGCTTCGTCAGAAGCATCTGGAGGAAGTGGTACAGAAAATGTCATACAGCATTCGACTCCTTTATCCTGATATTGGTATTTGTGATACGCTGCCCAAGTTGTCGTGACCAGAGGTTTGTCTTGTGACGATTGAGAAGTTTTTCACATAGGTGTTTGCAGGGTCTAATATTAAATCGAGCGATTTTTGGTAGAAGTTACTTAAGCCTTCTATGGAGCTTGCAAAACGGTTGACGGTCTCTTCTGAAAAGTTTTGATCTGTTGTCTGTTTAGAAAGAGCCTTAAAGCCTTCTGCGATGAGTGATGCTGTATCAGGAAGTTCTCCTGGTTTACCTGGTTCTCCTGGTTTAGCTAGTTCTCCTGGTTTACCTAGTACTTGAGGGCTTAAATTTTTAGCGATCAGATTACCGATAACAGGATTTGTTTTGAGTGCTCCCTCTTTCAAAAACTCATCGACAAGACCTTTTGCTTGTGTTGGGGTAATAACGCCTCCAAGCACTGCTAGAACGAGGTTGTTGCGCTCTTCAGGAGGAAGTCCGGGTACTTGAATCTTAGGTCCTGCTTTTTCAAGCACTTTGGCAATGGTCTGAGCCTGTTCTGGGGGTATTGCTGCAAAGCCTGTGGGGTTAAGCTGCTTAATTTTTTCGGTAATTGTGTTTCGTGGCTGGAGTAGAAGTCTTTGCGATTCTTCTGTCGTTACTTTTGTAAGCAGCTCACGCACTTTGCCGGCAACATTAGCTGGAAGGGTAACAAGAGCCTCTTTGATGGCTTGTGCGAGGGGTTTTTCTTTTGGTAAGGTAACGCCGTTTTGGGTAAATACCTGTTCGATTTTTGCAACAAAGCCGAGCTGTTGGGCGGGTGTGAGTGCGTTGTTTACAGCTTCTACAAATTGAGGCACAAACTGAGGGTTTGATGGGGCAATCTCTGGTGCTGGCAGGTTCTGTACCCCGGCAGTGCGAAGTTCATTTACAACCGCTACAGTTTTAGTATCTTCAGGTTTTTCGAATCCCTTTTGAACGATCGGGCTGATCGAGGTGCCGCCTCCGCCCGCAGCTACAGCAACAGCTGCAACAAGAAGGGCAAGGAGCTGAAGTAAAAAGAGTAAAATCGATAGAAGCTGCTGTATCTCTTCGTCGCTTAGATTTTGCGTTCCTAATGATTTCAACAGCGCTAAAAGTTCGCTTTTGATCTTTGGAACATCCTGTGTGGTTGTAAGAAGATCCTTTACGCCTACTGCAAGTGCTGTTTTTTGCTCTTCAGTCAGGACGCCTGGTGTAGCAACCTTGCTGCCGACTGCTTGTTGTAATTTGCTAATTGCGGCAAGACCCGCTACAACCCCAGATTTTTGAAATATGTCCCTTACGTAGTTTGCGAAGCCTGTAGATTCTAATATGCTTGTAAGTGAGGTGGCGATGTTACCGGCGCTCGTTGCAAGGTTTGCACCTTCAAGGCCAGTTCCAGCACCTACACCTGTTGCTTTTGTTCCGCCTGTCGTCACATTCGGATTGCCGATAAAGTCTTTTAAGATGACGAGAGCCGCAGCTGGCGGGTTGTCGTCAGTGCCCTCTTTTGCCTGCTCTGTCTGGAGTATAGTGTCTAAGAGCTGTGCATAGCTATCAAGCACTGTAGAGTCTATAAAGGTGCTAGGATCGCGAACAGGTACATACTGACGCACTAAGATAGGTTTTATCAGCTGCGCTTTTGTGTTTCCAGCTGCATGTATTCTATCGATTACAGGGGCAAGAAGCTGGTTTAAGTCGCTGATAGCGTCGTTAAGCGATGCAACATCGGTAGGATTTGGAGGGGGTGGTAGAGGCTGAGGGCCTGGTTTTCTTACCTTGCCGCTGCCAGAAGGAAGCGGTGAAGGTACAACGGGGGGTGCTGTTACGGGTGTATCTAGCGCTGCAGGTATTGTAATGTCTCCTGGTTGCACGAGAGGAAGGTGCTTTAGCTGCAGAGGAGGCGGCATAAGGGCTGTTCGTACCTGGCCTGGAAGGGCTGGAGGTATTGTTTGTATTGTAGTGGTGTCGAAGGTATACAGGTCAAGGGCGGGCAACGTATTGTTTCCTATATTGTTAAGTACTTCATCTACGCCATTCAAATCTGCTTGCGTTGCTTTTGTTAAACCGCTAAAGGCGATGCTGTTTTTGGCTGTCGTAACATCGGAGATGGCACTTTGAAGAGCTATTCTGTCGTTGATGAGAGTTGTCAAATTGATGGGAAGAGTTGTAAGATCGGTAGTTAGTGTGTCAAGGGCGCTTGTAGCAGCGGCTATGGCATTAAGATAGTCTGTGAGTTTAGGAATGTTCGGATCATCGGGGGAGAGGGTTCCCATGATTCTGGTGATATCCTGGCTATAGTTTGAAAGGCGTGTTCTTTCTGATGTCGCCTGGTCTGCAAATGCTTTTGCTGCATTCACTTCGGAATTATGTAAGAAGTTTTGCAGCTTCAGCTGATCTTGCGATACAAGGCCTATGGAATTTGTGACTCCATTTATAGCAGCAAGCGTGGATGTTGTAGTTGAAGGTAGGGCTCCGATTGCATTCGTAAGTGCAGCATTGTCGGCTGCAAACTGGCTTTGAGCAGCCCCAATAGCTGTTTCATCTATAGGGCGAACGGACAATAGGCCAGTGATAGCTTTTTGATCGGCAATTACAGCGTTTGCGAGGTTAACGACATTCTGTAGAGGTGCCTTAAGAGGGTCAGATGAGGCTAGGAGCGTTGCTACTGACTGTAGTTTATCGGCATTATCTTGAAGCTGAGTGTGATCTGCCCATAGCTGAACTTTGTAGTTATCAGCTGCCATCTGTATGGCTGAGTTGAGCGCTGACACAATTTGTGCTCCGCGCGCATTTTGATCGTCTATTTCGCTGTTAAGCTGGTCTATAGCATCGTTTATAACTTCCGGGTGGTCCTTGAAGTAGTTTAACTGCGCCACAGCATCAGCTATATTTTTTGTGTTATTTTCTGCCACGGTTTCGTTGTAGGCTGTGTCTGCTGCAAGAAGTTTATCGGCCCACACAGACTGCAGGTTTGCCTTTGCAGCGTCGTTACTGCTTGCGGCTTCAAATATGGTTAAACGAAGTTCGTTTACTCTTGAGTCGGTACGTCTAATTTCGCGAATAAGCTGGTCGAGAAGAAGCTGTACAACAGTAATAAACTGCATCAGCTGGCTCATAGACATTTTACCCGCAGGAGGTAAAAGAGGTATGCTCAGCTGGGTGTTAAAATCTACAGGTGCTGCAAGTGTTGAGCTTGAAAGGTTGAGCATATCGTTTATGTAGCCATCTTGTGCGTTCTGTATTTGATTTGAGATCGTAGGGTCTACGTTTGGGAAATTTCCTAAAAGCTGGTTGCGCAGGACAGTGTCGGCATTTTTTATAGCATCAAGAGCTGCTTGCTCTGAAATAAGGGCGGCATTTTTTGCCGCTTGCAGATCTTCTAAAAATTGATCCACATTTGTATTTGTCACGACAGCTGACTGATTCAGCACAGCTACTTGTGTATCAATAGTTACGTTATAGGCGCCAAGTGCTGCTTGAAAGCTTGCAAGAGCAGCATCTCTTTGTGATGTAAGTGAACTGACTGAAGTGCTTAGCGAGCTCACAACTGCGGTTTGGGCGGTAATATTGGCAACATCGGCTGCAAGAGTCGCGGCACTTGCGGCAGGTGGTGCCTGGTCTAGATTATACTTTGCCTGAAGCGACATCAACAGGTCTTGGTTTGCCTGATAGTTATTTAGAGCGTTGTTGAGGCTGTTTTGTGATGAATAAAAAGCAGAAAGCGCAACATATGCGGCAAGGCGACTTGCAATTCTCGCAGTATTTGCAGCAGCAAATTGTACGTCTAAGTTAGTTGGCACAGTCTCTGGCAGTGTGAGTACGTTTGCAAGAGCTGTCGACAGGGTGTTTGCGTAGTTCGTCATCTTGCTGTCAAACTTGGTGTCGATAGTTTGCTGGACGGCAGTAGCTGCCGCTGCCTGGCTTGCGTAACTTGTCTGCATGTTGTTGAGGGCGTTTGCTAGGGTGCCTCGCGCAGCATCAAATGCGTTTTTTGCTGCAGTAATTGTAGCTTTTACGCCGGTTGCATAAGCATTAATAAGATTGTCTTTTGCAGTTAAATAGGCGCTGCTTGCTGTGTTAAGCGCTGTCAGTGTTGTGTCATAGTCTGATTGACTGCTTGAAGCATCTGATGCGGCGGTTACCCAGTTCCCATCTATATACCAATTCGGTCCTAATCCAGATACGTTGGGATTTCCCATAGGAGTTCTCCTTGTAATTAAGGGGGATGAGCGCCTCGAAGGCACATTCCCCCACAACTTTATTTTATCAAATAATTACTATAAATGCAATCTGTGGTATAGAGAAGTTAGATTGAACCTAGATTCGGCAGTTCAAGATGCTAAAGCGATGCAAGATCTTGAGTCAGAATCACTTTTGATGGGGGCCGAACATTCCCTGAAGGTGAAGGCGGCCATCACCAAAAGTGATTATGGCTCAAGAGATTGTGTCGATTTAGCGTCTTCAACTGCCGAATCTAGGTTAAAGGAGTAGACCACGTGACAGATACCGAGAGCTTTTTAGCAAAAGAAACTACCCAATTTCGCGCCCTCTATATGTGGCTTAAAGGCGCCTTTTCGAAAGATTTTTTCCATGATATCTCTGAAGATGAGCTTTTACTTGTGGCTCACAGCCTCATAGGCTTCAAGCTGCAGGGCTATTTTAGCACCATTAATTTTGCCCATTCCAGCATTGTGCTGAGTAGAGATGCGGTTGATAGCGACTATAAAATCTATAAGCTCTATGAGGATAAGCATATTCGCTCTATGCATACCATGGTTTCAGAGATGCCCTTGCCTGAGGAGCAGCATAAGGTACGCATAACATACCTGGAATTTGGCGAAAATGTGCCTCTTGCGGCAAAAAATCTCGATTACATGAAAGTAGAGCTTGTGAGGGGGCGTCTACGCCTTTCTTGCGATGAAGTGCCGCCTACCATCTATGTTGGTCGACTTTTACGAGCGCTTGTATCGCAAAACGTTTCACTTGGCTCTCTGGCTATAGAGCTAAAAGATGGTTTTGTCTTTAATGCTGAAGTAGATGAGTCTAAAGTAGATCTTAAAGCGCTCCTGCTTGTGAGAGATTTTGCATTCGAAGATCAGTTTGAGCACTATTTTCAGAGTGAAGTTGCCGTTTTCTTAAGAAGTGTAAGCTGTTTTGTGCAGCAGCTTTTGTATCATGTTGATCCTCATATGTATGCTCTTGATAATGTTCAGGAGGCATTTTGCTTTTGGCCAGAACTTGCAAAAGGCCTTTTTGGCCTCTTTTGTATGAAGTGCGATCCCTATAATAAAAACCTTGAGCAGTATGCGCCGCTTAGGCAAAAGCTGCTCGATCTTATCGACAAGCAAGATACAGGTAAGGAAAATAGCGACCTAAGACGAAAAACGGCCCTAAGATATGGTGTGCAGTTTGTTGATAGCATCCTTAAAACCAACTTTTTTGTTATTAAAAAGGGAGCAATTTCCTACAGGCTTGATTCGGAGTTTTTGGCGGAGCTGCCTGAGCAGTTTCCGTTTAAGCCTTTTGGAGTTTTTTACATCTACAGCAGAGACTTTTTTGGCTTTCATATACGCTTTCAGGACTTGGCTCGAGGTGGTATGCGCACGATTATGTTGCGTTCACTTGAGTTATGCCACGAGGAGTCGCCGCTTACCTTTTTTGAATGCTACCAGCTTGCCTGGACTCAAGAAAAAAAGAATAAAGATATCCCAGAGGGGGGCTCGAAGGCGATCTGCTTTTTATACCCAGGTGAAAATTTATATAGAGCCCAAAAACTTTTTATTGCCAGCCTGCTGCAGCTTGTAAGTCAAAATGAAGAAAATATCGTCGATTATTATGGTCTACCCGAATACCTTTATCTCGGTCCTGATGAAAATATGCACGACAGCATGATCGAATGGATCGCAGACTATGCTAAAGAGGTAAAATACCTTCCAGGTATTGCCTTTATTACAAGTAAGCCTAAAATCGGCATCAACCACAAACGGTATGGTGTAACTTCTCTTGGCGTAAATGTCTGTATGCAAGAGGTGCTTACCTATCTTGGTGTTGATCCATCTAAGGATAGCTTTACTGTAAAGATGGCAGGAGGTCCTGATGGTGATGTGGCAGGCAATCAAATCTGTAACCTTGAGAAATATTTTCCTAAGACAGCAAAGCTTATTACGCTGATAGATGTCTCTGGGGTCATTTATGATCCTGAGGGGCTAGATCTTGCCTACTTAAAAGAGCTCTTTTTACAGTCAAAGCCTATACGGCACTATCCAGTTGAAAAGCTGTCTTCGGGTGGTTTTTTACTCGATATGCGCACTGAAAAAAAAGAATCAGTTCATATTGTAAAGATACTGTGTACAAAAAAAATAGGTGAAAATCTGCAGGAGGAGTGGCTCTCCGGCAGTGAAGCACAAGAAATTTTACGTACCTTTGTCCATAGAACAGCGGCAGACGTTTTTATACCAGCAGGAGGCCGCCCGGCAAGTTTAAGCAAATTTACCATAGGCGACTTTTTGGATAGTGATGGACTTCCCACAGCAAAAGCCATTATTGAGGGGGCAAACCTCTATTTGACAACAGAGGCGCGTGAAATTTTGGAGCAAAAAGGAACGATTATTATAAAAGATAGCTCAGCCAACAAAGGCGGGGTGATCTGCTCGTCTTATGAGGTTTTATCCAGCCTTGCGCTTACAGAAGAGCAGTTTTTGCACCATAAAGAGGCAATTGTAGGGGAAATTTTACAGAAGATCGAACAGTATGCCAAAGATGAGGTACGCCTTATCCTCGAAACGCACACGCGCACTAAAGAGTTTTGTAGCCGCATCTCAGAGCGTATTTCCAAGCGCATAAATGCCTATAGTGCTGAAATTCGCGACTATTTGCAGCCGATAGATCTGTTTGAAGGTCCCTACATGAGCTGCTTTTATGAGTTTTGTCTGCCACTCCTTACGACGCAGTTTGCAGAAGCTCTGAAAACATCAATACCAGATGTTCATAAAAAGGCAATTATTGCCTCCTGGATAGCGTCTAAGGTGGTCTATTTGCGCGGACTGGACTGGTCGCCCTCTATTGTCGATGTGCTGCCCTTTCTCATCAAAGACCCGCACATCACCTCCTGCATCATCCGTCCTCATTGATAAGAATATATTTATATAGAGTCTTTAGAAATGATTCTGTATAATTTGTTTTATGTTGCCGCTTTATTATGTTAATAAGCCGGAATACCCGGCTTTGTTTGAAGGGATTATTCAGTATAGAGGTCGAAATGGTCAAGATCGCACTATATCTGGTAGAGAATTTAAAGATCTAACGGGGGCAGACTACGTTGCTGCCAGCTTTCCCACTAGGAAGTTTTTTGAAATAATGCTTGTTAATGGTGATGCCTATTCTCATCGCTATCCTGCCGCTTCTGACTTAAAGCTTCGCCTTGTGCATCTGGAGGGTGAAAATGCTTTTGTAGGTTTAGATGTTGTGGCAGCGCGCGTTATTAAGGCAGGTGAGGTGATCTGCCATTATAACGGCCAATATGTGGCGGCTGATGAGCGTGGTGGGGATTATCAACTTGGCGAAGTTGATGCCGCAAAATTTCGCGGTCTTGCTGCTATGATTAATCACAGCTTTCCAAATGCTATGTTTGGCTGCTGGGATCATGCAGGTTTTCGTGAGTGGGTGATACTTGCGCTTGATGATATTGATGTAAACGAGCGCGTCTCAGTAAATTATGGACATGACTATAATTCAGTAAGCTTAGGAAAGCACGCAGAGCTTCGGTATGAAGCAGCGGCTCGCTTTGTAAAATCCTCACAGTTGGCATTAGATGGCTTGGGAGAGCTAAAAAACGCTCAAAAGTGGCACTATCTTGCGACAAATCCAACACTTATTCTTGAGCTCTACTTTAATGGCGACTGGAGCTGGCAGGAAATATCTCTTTTTTTACGAGATGTTGCTGTCTGTACCATAAAACTGCTTGATACCTTTGAGACCATACGAGATTGGCTTATAGAGGGTATAGGTGCATTGGATGCCACGTTTCAGTCGATGAAAGAGCTAAAGCCTGCCATGTACAAAGAGATTATAGACTATTTTCGGCAGGTGGGGCGAGAGCGTTCCTGCGTGGGGGCTGTATATGCCTTCAAGCTGCTTGCAGAAGGGTCTTTTTCTTGGCCTCAAGTAAAAGAAAAGCTCGACACCTATGTTTCTGCATGGGAGCTTGTTCGAAAGTCTCGAGATGAACAGGAGTTCAATGACGATACTCCTGTACATCGTGCGGCTCGCTTTATCAAAGCGAGCTTTTAATGCCTCTTTACGTTAACAAAAACAGTGTTTTGTCTGCTGCAGGCGTCGGTTGTGACTGGAAATGAGTCACAAAATCTATCTGGTAGTGCTACCGGAGGGCATGCATCGTTTGTAACTGGGAATGTGCAAACAAAATCATTTCCGTTAGATTCTATCTCAACGTGCGTTGAGAGGTAGTAATCAAGTGCGCAAGTTGATGGGTTAATTCCGTTATAGCCTCGTACGCTCTTTCGAGTGTCGAATGACTTTGGCGTGAGGCGAACTTCATGCTGTACATGGTTGAGCTCAGCGTCAAACATGGTAACCCATACATCTGTACTTAGCTTTTCATCTCCAGGGGTGTGATTGCGAAAGTCTGTAAACATCACGCCCACTGTGCCATCTTTTGCAACCGCAACTACGGGTAAAAAAGCTTGTGAACTGAGTGAATTTGGGTTAACAGGCTTTGGGGTTGACCATGTCACGCCGCCATCTTTTGATTTTCTAATTACGCACCCTGATTTACCTGTAGGGTTGAACATGGGACTTGTATAGACTATGTAGATATATCCATTACAGGGGTTAATATCAAAATCTAGTGTTGTAAAGCTTGTAACTGGCAAAACAGGGTCGCTGCTATCTGGATCAACAGCGAGTATATGCGCTACGTTGGCATCAACTGTATATCTTTTCCAGGTAGTGCCCTGGAGCGATTTCCAAACGTAGATCTGGTCGTTTGGTGCGGGTCCTACAGTGTCTGCTGGGCTTTGCTGTACGATTGCGGCTGTGATGAAGCTGTGCGATTTATCGGCTAGTACTTCAAAGTGCGGCAGTATCGGCCATGGTGTGCAGTTTTCTAGGTCTGTTGGGATGAAGGAGTCGATAATTATAGGATCGGACCATGACAGCCCTGCATCTTCTGATTTTTGAAACACAATATTTTGTCCGCCAGTGTAGTTGGGGTCTTCGCATGTATCACTTACTTGACAGGTTGCGTCGGTAGAAATAACGTAGAGTGTGTTTTTTCTGTAGCGATCGCAGGCAAGGTTGGGAAAGTCAAGTAGGTGGCATTGTCCATTATCTCTGTAGGTTGCTGTAACTTGTGTCCAGCTTCTTCCTCCATCAGTAGATTTAGATATGATGTTTCCTTCGTCTGTATCGATGTCAGGAAGTTGGTTCGCTGCAAAAAGGTCGTACGAACTTGATAATACATAGCAGTTACCTGACTGATCAAATTGAATGGCAGGGAAATAGGCTGAGATAAAATTATCGTTTGCGTTAAAAAGCGTGCTTCCTTGGCAGCGGCTCATTACGAGGTCTGATGGATTCCATGTTTCGCCACCATCAAGTGTGTAGAACACGGCGATAGCAAGTGAGGCTGAGTCGTTGTAATTTCCATTTATGAGCGTGTCTTGCTGGGTAGCAATTACCATATTTTTAGGGTTTAGTGGGTTTACCGCAATTCTTGGGTCGAAGGCGACGTTGCGAAAGTAGGTGTAGCCCGTAAGTTCGCTGTCAATATTGTTAAGGTCTAGACAAGCAAGCTCATCTGTGAGGCGAGAGATGCCTGTTACATGGACAGGTGCGGATACTTTTGGTTTCTTTTTATATACTTTTGAGGGGCAGTTAGAGTTTGAGTCTGACGAATGAGCGAAGCAGGGTAACATGGAACTGAGGCTAAGTGCTAAGCAGCTTAGAGCCATTTTGTAGTGTCTCAACATAAGTTCTCCTTGGTTTGAGAATTTTTTTACATCACAGCTGTAAGGTATAGCTTAGATTTAATTAATGCACAACAGCTTGCTGATCGGAAGGTTGAACTCGTGTGCAGAGAAATACGAATGGGATGATGAGAATATTGAGCCACGCACCAAGCCAGAGTACATCGTTTGTTGCAAGCATGTAGGCTTGCTGTTCCACTTGTGTGTCGAGGAGTCTTGTGGCAACATCGCTGCTGTAGCCAGAGAGTCTTGCGTAGAAGTCGGCGGTGGCTGAGTTAAATTCGGTTAGGGCATCACTCAAGCGTGCATGATGGTAGATCTCGAGATGGCTCCAAAGTTGTATGGAAAGCGAGGTGCCAAAACCGCTTCCTATCAAAATTCTTATGAAATTAAAGAGGCCAGCTGCGCTTGCATAGCGCTCCTTTGGAATTTCACCTAGAGATACCTGCACAAGTGGCAAGAAAAAAAA
Organism: Verrucomicrobiota bacterium; assembly: GCA_018239765.1. GTDB lineage: Bacteria > Chlamydiota > Chlamydiia > Chlamydiales > FEN-1388 > SZAS-7. Next base: position 26,175 of record JAFEGT010000015.1, on the reverse strand, counting down.
GGCAACGCCGAACCCTTGTATAAAACGCCCTATCATCACCTTCTCTACAGAAACCTGTGTAGTAAAGCCAGCTTGATAAAAAAAGCCTATAGCAAAAATTGCAAAACTCATTGCAGCAAATTTTCGTGCGTCAAATCGCTGCATGTTTCTTCCTACCCATGTGGCAAGGAAAAAGGGTGCAATGCCGATTGGGGCAACCGCAAGGCCTGCCCAGAATGGTGTATAGCCCTGTTCAAGCTGAAGCCAGAGAGGGGTTGTTATGGTGCTGCCAAAGTAGACAAGAAAGCCGATTGTAATGGCTATCGTCCCAAGTGTAAAATTTTTGTTTTTAAAACAGGAGAAGTCAACTATGGGATATTTCTGAAAGCTGTTCCATACGCAAAAGTAGATAAGTGCAATTGCTGACAGAATAGTGAGGGCAATGATGGTATTGGATTCAAACCAGTCTAAGTCTTTACCCTTATCGAGCATAATTTGAAGGCAGGCAACTCCCAGCGAGAGGAGAAAGAGGCCCATCCAGTCAATGGGGTTTCGTACAAGTGTAGATTCGTGATCTTTGAGAAAGTGCCAGGTGACGAAGGCGGATATAAGGCCAATAGGTACATTGATGTAGAAAATCCATGGCCAAGAGTAGGTGTCGGTAAGATAGCCACCTATAATGGGTCCGAGAACAGGCGCTACCACAACAACCATGCCCCAAAAGCCAAGGGCTCCCCCTTGCTTTTCGGGAGGGTTAAAAGCAACGATTAGACTTTGTGAAAGGGGGATGAGAGCCCCTGCTACTGCCCCTTGTAGTATCCGAAAAATTACAAGCATGGGCAAGCTTGTGGAGAGGCCGCATAAAAATGATGTGAGCACAAAAAGCAGTACCGACCCGACAAAAAGCCGAATGCGTCCAAAATAGTCTGAAAGCCACCCTGTAAGCGGTAGTACTATTGCGTTACTTGCTGCAAACGAGGTGATAACCCATGTGCCTTGATCAGCGCTCACGCTTAAGTTGCCAGCGATGTAGGGAATGGCTACATTTGCAATCGAGGTGTCAAGCACCTGGATAAAGGTGCCGAGGCCTATCGCGATGTTGAGTATAATGAGTCTCCAGCCTGTAAAGTAGCTGCTCATTGCAAGCTCGCATCAACAATCTGATCCATGAGGGCATCTACTTCTTCTAAGTGAATGTTGTACGCCGTCGTTGTGGCGACGGGCTCCATTGTTGGTGCGCGTTTAAGTACTGGAAGCTCTTGGTTGGTGATATCCACCTGCACCTCGGCAGAAATGCCAAGTCTTATGGGAAACTTTTTAAGGACTTCAGGGTCGAGGCTTATACGTACGGGTAGGCGCTGTACAATCTTGATCCAGTTTCCTGTGGCATTTTGAGGGGGTATGATTGAAAAAACGGATCCGGTGCCTGAAGCTATGCCTAACACACGACCTTTATACTTGACTTTCGAGCCATAAATGTCGAAGGTGACTACAGCAGGCTGGCCAACTCGTATATTGGTAACTTGGGTCTCTTTGTAGTTGGCGTCCACCCAAACGTAGTTTTTGGGCACAACGGCGAGCATATTGGTTGTGGGGTTTACCCACTGGCCAACATCGGTTGTTCTCTTGACTACATAGCCTGTAGCGGGTGCTAGGATGGTGCAGTGTTTAAGCTTATAGTAGGCGGCACGAATATTGCCTTTTTGTTCCTCGATGAGTGGGTGTTTTCTAATGGGAGTGTGACCTCGGGCGTCAAGGGCTACTTGCAGGGCATACTTTGCCTGCTTGAGATTGGCAATACTTGATCTGTAGGCATCTCGAGCGTGGATAAAGTCCTCTTTTGCAACGGCTCCTGTTTTTACTATGGCAAGGCGCTGTCTGTAGTCATACCGTGCTTTTTGGGTTTCAATTCTTTGTGTGCGCACTGTCTGGCGGGCTACATGTACTCTGTCGTATAGCTGTCTTACATCCAAAACGACGCGTGCGAGCGAGGCGAGTTCTTTGTCATAAAGTGCCTGATATTCAGTGGTGTCGAGCTGCACAAGCTTTTGTCCTTCCATAACAAGGTCTGTGTCATCGGCGTAGAAGGCGATAACAGAGCCGGAAACAGGTGAGTTTATGTGGATCAGGTTGCCGTTGGCATAGGCGTCATCTGTCCATTCGTAGTAGCGAAAGTGGAAAAACCAGAGGCAAAACCAGATCAATCCTACGAGGAGCAGTAGGCCGGTTATGAGTAGTAACATTCTGTTTCTTTTGCCGTTAGCGGGCTCTGGGGTCGCTGTCATGCATCACCGTGAATATCTTTCGCACACTACATATTTAAATTATTAAGCGCAACGACAGAAATCACGGCTGTCTGTCTTGTTCTCATCCATAAATGTTAAATGTAAATATGTATACATGATCGCTTCGCGATAAGATCGGTGCTAATGCTTTTCAACGATATAAACGATATAACGATATGAACGATAAAAAAAGGGTGCTTCGCCCTGTCGCGACGTTATAGAAGGCAAACTCGAGAGGCTTAAAATGTCACTTGGCCCCCCCCTTTTTTTTTGGCTGGCAGGCATTGCGAAGTGCTCTTTCCTCTATCGTTCATATCGTTATATCGTTTATATCGTTGAGATTAAATGTGTGATCCTGCCGCGAAGACTCTAAAGATGCAAAAATGTGTATATCGTGCAAAACCCAAGCGTTATATTGTTATTTAGCAGATAAGATAGGAGAGTGCTAAATTGCTTGACCATTAAATTGGCAGTCGGCTATACTGGGTGCAAAGAGGGGAATTATGAAACGCTCTACAAAAGCCGATAAAGAAAAGCGCATTCTTATAAGCCTTGTTGAGTATTACCTCAAAACGGGTAAGGCTGTAGGATCAAATACACTCAAAGAGGTGGGCTTTCCAGACCTAAGCTCCGCCACTATCCGTAACTATTTTGCCAATCTGGAGGCCGATGGCCTCCTCAAGCAGCAGCATACCTCTGGCGGACGCGTGCCAACAGAGCAAGCTTTTCGCTTATATGCCCAAGAGTGTCTCGAAGATTACGAAAAAGACACCCACGTAGCCTCTTTAGAGTCAGCAGAGGATCTAAAGGCTGTGGCACTCTTTTTACAGCGTATAGCAGAAGCAACTGCAGAACATACGCAGTGTGCTGCATTTCTTACCGCACCTCGCTTTGATCAAGACTTTGTTACCGATATAAAACTTATCTGCCTTGATTCAAGTCGCTGTTTAGCGGTGATACTTACAAGCTTTGGTCAAGTCTTTACAGAGCTTCTGCATGCCCCGCATAAAATAAGCACCCACAGCATACAGCGCATCCAGAGCTACTTTCATAGCAGATTGATGAATAACGAACTGCTTGTAGAGCCTCTTACCCAAGAAGAGCATGAGCTTGCCTTGCGCTTTTATCAAGAGACCATGGCGCGCTACTTAGTAAGCTATGCCAACTTTAGTTCTGAGGATATCTTTACAACAGGCTTTTCAAAGCTATTACGCTACCCAGAATTTCAGGAAGCTGAGAGTCTAGCATCAAGTTTGAGTCTGTTTGAAAATCAGACCGCTCTTCGCTCACTTGCACGCGATGTGCAGCGCGCAGGAAAAATGAAGTGCTGGATTGGTGAGGAGCTCTTTGCCTTTTTATCAGCTACGCCAAACTGCTGCTTAATATCAATCCCCTATTCCATCGGTCACAAGTGTGTGGGCAGTATTGGCATTATTGGCCCTATGAGACTGCCTTATAAGCAGATTTTTACGAAGCTTGATTCAATTGCTCAGGAGATCGGCCGATTCCTAGAAAAAAATCTCTATAAGTATAAGATTGACTACCGTAAGCCGCAAGGAGTAGGCTATGAGCTTACACATCAGACATTTACCCTCTTAGAGGATCACACCAAAAGGAAAAAATCATGACAACAGAACAGCCTCCAGAAGCCGTTCCTGACGAGATGGAGAAGCTTAAAGTAGAGCTTGCCGAATTTAAAGATAAATACTTTCGAGCTCTTGCAGAAACTGAAAATACCCGTAAGCGCCTGCAGAAAGAGAAGATAGAGTCGCAAAGCTACGCGATACAAGACGTCGTACTCGACTTTTTACAGCCTCTTGATCACTTTGAGCAGGCACTTAATGCCTCTCAAAATGCCTCTGATGATGTAAAGCATTGGGCAATAGGCTTTAGAATGATCTTGCAGCAGCTAAAGCAAGTGATACAGGACAACGGCATTTCGACCTATGAAGCCGTTGGCGAGATGTTTGACCCTCATCTACATGAGGCAATAGAGACAGAAGAGACCACAGCCTTTAGTGAAGGGACTGTGACACAAGAATTTACCCGTGGCTATAAGATGGGCACCCGTGTAATACGCCCAGCAAAAGTAAAAGTTGCCACAGCACCAAAAGAAAAGTAGGAGAAAACAGTATGTCAGAAACTAAAAAACAGCGAATAATTGGTATCGACCTAGGAACCACAAACTCGTGTGTTGCCATTATGGAAGGAGGACAGCCTGTTGTTATCCCTTCTGCAGAAGGCTCACGCACGACACCCTCTGTGGTTGCTTTTAAAGGTGATGAGCGTCTTGTAGGTATTCCTGCAAAGCGTCAATCGATTACAAACTCAGAAAACACTATCTACTCAGCAAAGCGCTTTATAGGTCGTAAATTTTCTGAAGTTGGTGAAGAAGCAAAGATCGTATCGTACAAAGTGGTAGCAGGCCAAAATGGCAATGCTGCCTTTGAAGTTGCTGGTAAGGTGATTACACCTGAAGAGGTGGCTTCATACGTGCTTATCAAGATGAAAGAGACAGCAGAAGCCTATCTTGGCGAAAAGGTGACAGAAGCGGTAATTACCGTTCCTGCCTACTTTAACGATGCTCAGCGTCAGTCTACAAAAGATGCGGGTCGCATTGCAGGTTTGAATGTACGTCGTATTATCCCAGAGCCAACAGCCGCAGCCCTTGCGTATGGTCTTGACAAGCAGCATGAAGCAAAGAAGATTGCCGTATTTGACCTTGGCGGCGGTACGTTTGATATTTCCATCCTTGAAATTGGCGATGGCGTTATCGAAGTGCTTTCCACAAACGGCGACACGCACCTTGGTGGTGATGATTTTGATGCTGTTATTTTAAACTGGCTGATCGACGAGTATAAAAAAGAGTCTGGTATCGATCTACGTAAAGACAAAATGGCTGTACAGCGCTTACGCGATGCGGCAGAAAAGGCCAAAATTGAGCTTTCAGGTACCACAACAACAGAGATCAACCAGCCGTTTATTACCATGGATGCGTCAGGTCCAAAACACCTTACGATGACACTAACACGTGCTAAGCTTGAATCGCTCACACATGATCTGATTGAGCGCACACGTGAGCCATGCCTTAAGGCGCTAAAAGATGCCGGTCTTACAAAAGATGACATCAAAGAGGCGATCTTAGTGGGTGGTATGACACGTATGCCTGCTGTACAGGAAGTTGTACGCTCTATCTTTGGTAAAGAGCCAAACAAGAGTGTTAACCCTGATGAAGCGGTAGCTATAGGTGCAGCGATCCAAGGCGGCGTGTTGGCAGGAGAGGTAAAGGACATCCTTCTTCTTGACGTAACACCGCTTACACTTGGTATTGAGACTTTAGGCGGCGTGATGACGCCAATTATCGAGCGCAACACAACCATTCCAACGCAGAAAAAGCAGGTCTTTTCAACTGCTGGCGACAACCAGACAGCTGTAACGATCCGCATTATGCAGGGTGAGCGTCCGATGGCTGATCAAAACAAAGAAATTGGCCGATTTGACCTGTCTGATATTCCTCCAGCACCACGCGGTATGCCGCAGATTGAAGTGTCGTTTGACATTGACGCTGATGGTATTTTGCACGTGCATGCGAAGGATCTTTCAACAGGTAAAGAGCAGAAAATCCGCATTCAGGCGAAGTCTGGTCTTGATGAAGCTGAAATCAAAAACATCATCAAAGATGCAGAGCTTCACGCTGAAGAGGATAAGAAGCGTAAAGAGAGCGTTGAAGTGAAGAATCAGTGCGATTCTGTTGTCTTTAGTGCTGAAAAGGCTCTTCGTGACTATAAGGATAAGATCCCAAGCGAAATTGCCAATAGCGTTCAGGAAAAGATCGACAACGCCAAAAAGGCGCTAGAATCTGACGATCTTAACCGCATAAAGCAGGCTCGTACTGAGCTTGAAGAGCATATGCAGCATATCGGCGAGGCAATGTCTAAGGCTCAAGCCCAGGCAGCGCCAAATGGTAACCCTCAACCTGGTGCAGAGGCTCAATCTACACCTAAGGATGACAACACCATCGAAGATGCTGAAGTCGAAATTATCGATAAAGACGAAGATAAGTAGATTCAAGACAAGTAGATGAAATTATTTCACACCTAGCCTCAGGGCTAGGTGTGAGATTTTTCTAGCTGCTCAGTGATTTGACTTAATGGAACAATCGGCGCCTCGTCGTTGATGCCTTCGCAGTCTCGAGCCGCAACATTCCAGCTCTCTTCAGAATGAAGATTTTCTTTCCACCAGGGAAAGGTCCTACACTGTTTAGGACGCACCTGATAAATCTGACACCTTTTGCCCTCTAAAAAAATGCAGGCATTGTTTTCTGATTTCTTTTCAACAAGGCATAGGCGGTTATTTCGTATGCGCACATACCTGCGCTTAAAAAGATCAACAGAGATAGCTAAATGACGTGCCATAGCCTCCATTTCTTCTTGGGTGATCCAGACAAATCCGGGAGCGCCAGTGCAGCATTTGCCGCATTCGGTGCATTTGAATCGAAGTCCCTCTTTATACCAGGGAAGTGCAGGGTCTTGAGAAGTCACGGTAGCCTTTTATGAGAACTAATTTACTATACACTATTTTAATTGTTTTGTAAAGGGATTGAATTTTAGGAATAAATAAGATATAATACGTTCCATGAAAAATATAGCTATTATTGGTGCCGGTCCCATAGGAATTACAACTGCGTGTTTATTAAAAGCGCGTAATCCTACCTATAACATTACTGTTCTTGATAAGCGTAAAGAGGCTAAGCGTAGTCACGGCCTTTCAGTTAGCGCAGACTCCATTAAAGAGATTAGCAAATTACTTAACGACAATCACGAGCTTCAGGCCATTTTTAAGGGCTGGAAGGGCGGTTTTGTCCGTACCAACCAGATTGAAAAAGCGCTTGCCGATCAAGCAGAAAAAATGGGTGTTACAGTTTTACGCGATGCAACCCATGAGTATAAAAAAGGCGATATCACAACAAATAAGGTTTTGCAGGCTGCCGACTGCATTATTGCAGCCGATGGCGCCAAAAGCAGTGTGCGCGAAGCGCTCAATATTCCGCGGGTAGATGAAGAGTCAATGCAGTACATGGTGGAGCTTAAATTTCAAACCTCAGGCTCTACACGGCCTCGTGGGTATAAAGAAGCCACTAAGGAAGCATCAAAAACAGGTCATATCGGTGTTGAACTTGTTAACCGTCATCCAACAGCTGAAGATAAGTCTGCAACATTTCTTATGTTTGTTGACAAAGAGACCTATGATGCTATGCGAGTAAACAATAAGGGTGTGTATGGAAATGCCTGGAATTTTACAGAGCTTAAAGAGCTCGGATCTCGCGATGAGCGCGTCCAGAAAGTATACAACGCGATGATGCGCTACAAAGCGAAGGTTGAAACGCGTGATGGGAACATCAGCCAAGAGCAGATTGCTACTGTTGAACTTGCGATTTATCGCAACGATCAAAGTTATGTGAAGAGTGAAGGCAAGGATGTGCTTTTTGTAGGTGATGCAAATTCAGGGCTTATCCTGCAGCGCGGCTTTAACAAGGGCTTAAAAGAGGCAGCACTTCTCGTTCAAGCGGTTGAAAAAGGCACTGAAGACGCCTACAAGGGTTATGAGAAGGCGACTGTAAACATGTTTCGCGAGGAACGCTCAGCAATTCTGCTCAAAAACAAAGGCATCAACCTTTCGCAACGATTTGTAGGTTTTATCTCTCGAATCAGCGATGCAATAAAAAAGGTCATAAGCGTTGTGCGGCAGGTATTTACTTCCATCGCAACCTTCTTTGTTCCTCGTAAACTTCGCCCAGGTTAGGGTCATAGACACATTTGGTCTGTGGTCAATAATAACAAGATGCGCAGGATCGCTTGCAGCGGCAGGATAGGCAAGATGGATGAAGTCGGGCCTTTAGTCTCCGGGTTCTCAAGGTCTTTGTAAGAGGATTATTATTCTGTAAACTTGCTTAGCTTGAATCCTGCTTAGCTTGAATCCTGCTTATCCTGCCGGCTTTAGCCGATCCTGCCTATCTTGTTTAATTTCTCTCTCAGTGTAATCAATGTGTTAGGGCACCACTTTTCTGTGAAAGGGGCCCTTTTAATGTAAAGGTAAAAAGGTAGGTTTTTCGGTGATGGTGGCTTTTTGATTGGCCTCTTCTAACTGTGAGTTTGAAGGTCGAGTGTTTGCAACTTTGGCAGTGTGGAAATCGATGAGGGAAGATCCTTATTGCTTACATATTTGGAATGAATGCTTAGGTGTTGTAATGCAGTGAGCTGTTCAACTTTAGAAGAAACGCTACGAAAATTCCCGTGAATGTGTAACTCCACCAAGTTTGTAAGGTTCCATAACGAATCTGGGAGCTCTTCTGCTAAGCATTCCAGCCTAAGATGCGTCAATTTCTTGCAGTTTCCAATATCAGGGGGGATCTCTCTTGCGCTATAACCAAGAAGATTTAATTTCTGTAATTCTGTGCACTGTGCAATTTCAGGTGGCAGATAGGAACCAGCACTCGCTTTTATTGTTAAATGCTGTAATTTTGTGCAATTTCCAATCTCTTGAGGCAAATATACTTCTGCGCCTTTGATTGTTAAATCGCGCAGTTCTTTGAGGTTTCCAATTTTTGAGGTGATCTCCAGGGATTTTTCGGTTTTGATGGTTAAGGACTCTAAAGCCGAAAGTTCGCCGATCACATCAGGAATGTCGTATAATTCAGTATACTTCTCAAATGTTAAGGACTTTAAATTCTTAAGATTGCCAAGCTCAGCGGGTAGTGGTGAGTCTCCAACACCCCAATGATCCCTGAAAGTCAACTCTCTTAATGAGATGAGATCTCCAATTTCAGGAGGTATGAATCTAAGTCTTTTATCAATAACTAACGTCCCATTCAAAATGCTTTCTTTCAGAGTATTTTTATCAAATCTCGGCATTCGAGGGCCGCCACCGCCCCAATCGGCACTTTCATTAAGCCTATCGATGAAGGCATCCACTTTCTTCTCATATTCATCAGCGGACAGGGGGTCCTTTGCGACCTTAGGCTTTGATGCCGAGGGAGTAATTTTCTGTGAAGTGGAATCAAGCGAACCTATTTGCAAGAAGCTAAAATACTTCCGTAACCCTCGATTGTTAAAACTCGAAATTCTTTCATTTAATTTTTTTACTACATCGGAAGATAAAGCTGGATTATGTTCTTTTAAGGCCTCTTGAAAGAGGGAGGTTATTCCTCTGAGTCTATAAGGGCCGCATCCAAAGAAGGCTAAAAATTTATATCCCCAAGAAACTGTTGATTTATCAACACGAACAATGGTAACTGAATCACCCTGATCTTTACGCTCTAGCATTTCATTTGGCTGTAAATCGGCAATCGCTGCGAATGATTCATTGCTAATATGCTTCATGAAGACCCCATTTTTTCGACCAATAAAACTTTAATATATATAAGTCAAGCTAAAGCAGAAATGATGCTTTACTCACTATCACGCCAGACAAGGAAAGAAAAGTAAAGAGTTTCCTTCTCAAGAAGGAATGAAAGGAGCCGGCCCATTTCATGACGCAAATTTGCGCCAATATAAATATGACGCAAAAAACTGTCAATTTTAGATTGACACAAATTAATGTCAATATATAATAAGAGTAAAGGGGGAGGTTGGGATGGCGATATGTTTTAAATGTGCCGCTCAGAGAGCCGATGGTGACAATGTGTATGGGCTTCATACAACATGCTTTTTAGAGTGGTTTGGGCTTTCTCAGATACATGAATTTCTTGATATTACAGCGAAATCTCAGTCTCAGGCACCTACAGAAGATAAACAGACTCCAAATTCAAGCTTCTTTCATGGCAAATTTAGAAAATATTCTTCTAGGTTGAATGGGGTTAGTTATATCCTAAAAGTAGAACAACCAGAGTATCCTGAGCTACCAGCGATGGAATTTCTCTGCAATAAGTTATATAAAATGCTAAAAATTCCAGTGCCTGACCATTTTCTTATACAGTTTCCCGAAAATCAGATGTGCTTTGTGACAAAAAATTTTATGCAAGATTACATGGTTGCTACTCTGGACCATATCTGGCACTTTGTAAAGCAGGGAACTCAATATAATTGTGAAACTCTTGTTACTATTATTGGGGAACAAACCGGTAGAAGAAGCGAGCAAGAAGCCTTTGCGTACCTTAGTCTGGCGGATAGTCTTATAGGCAATAATGACCGTCACGGCAGAAATCTGGGCCTTATTCGTTCGACGAAGGGAAGTCATCTTGCGCCATTTTATGACAATCCTTCAGCTATTGGTATTGAAGATGCCTCATTTTTAGGCGCAGATCTTCAACCTAAAGGCTATGTTTATACTAAGCACTCGAGTGAGCCTTCCATGAAGGATTATGTAAAAGAATGGCAGCGTTTAGGATATGAAAACGTCATCGAACAGTTTCAACATAACCTAAATGGAATCGACCTTGATGTTGCTATTAACTCAGGGCTTTTGAGTGAACGAAGAAAAAGTGCACTATTGCGTCTCATAAACAAAAGGAAGCAGGAATTATGCGACAGTTTAAAATAATTGGAGTTTCCCTATTTTTGGAGAAAAGAAAAACTAGAATATATGTAGGGAAGTTAGAGAGAAAGGATAATAAGTACGTATTTATATATGATGATGCGTATTTTGTATCAAAAAATGCACTTGCATTTGCACCTGAATTCCCTTTGACACAGCGTGCTTTTGAATCAGAAAAGCTGTTTGGTTCCTTTCTTGATAGAATACCATCGCATGAAAATCCAGCATATGTTGAGTATTGCGAGAGTATGGGAATTGATCCAAAAGAGAAAGATACAATCGTGCTATTAGCGTCGATAGGAAGAAAAGGGCCTTCTTCGTTTATTTTTTACCCGATTTATGAGCGGAAATTCACAGTAGATGACGTGATTCAATTTAGACACTTATTAGGGTTTACCACACGTGAATTTTCTAAAATATTCGAAATCTCCCAATCCTCATTAAATGCTTTGGAAAGAAATCGCGGCTCGGGAAAAGATATTTTGAAGCATTTGGAGGTTATCTATTTATATCCGGCTATTGCCTTAGATTATTTACTACTGAATGGCGGGATCCTCATTCATAAGAAGTGGATACATGCTGGGGAAGTATTGAGTAAACGTAAAACGGACATCACCATTTCATCCTCTCCATCATCTTAGTCCTAATCTTGAGGGTCTTTTGCAAAACTCGGCGCAAACGCCGGTGGACAAATTATCCTGCGGTGAGTTCTTTCACAAGTTCATCAGCGTGATACACCTGTTTCAATGCCTCTATGATTGCTTGGGAGTGGACGCTGATGGCGCGGCCGCGCGTGGCATCATAGGCAAAATCCCAGCTGCAGGAGTCGTGATTGCCGTCAAAAATAAGACCCACAATCTCGAGCTCTTTGTTCAGAACTGGACTTCCCGAGTTGCCACCAATAATGTCGTTGGTTGAAATGAAATTGAAGGGCAGCGATTTGTCGAGCTTCTGCTCGCTCTCAAGCCAGCTTTTGGGTAGCTCGCCAGCTTCCGGATGGGTAAAGAGCGATCCAAAGGTAGTATAGGCTGGGATGTTCTCATATCCCATCATCTCTCCAACCGATAGTCGCAGCGTAAATGTTGCATCGGGATAGCTGTTTGTATCGGCAATTTTTGCGTAACACTCTTTTTCTAAACTTTGAAATTCATGTTCATAGCGATCTCGCAGTGCTCTCATATAGGGATCAAGCGCTTTTGCAAGTGTTATAAAAGGGTCATCAGTTAACTGCTGATACTGTTTTTTGCGAAAATCGACACTGCCTAGCTGGGTAGTGGAAAAAAGTTCATCTATCTGTACTGCAGAAAGTATTTTGGAGACGGGATGGTTGTTCCCAAAGAGCGCTATAAAGGTATCGATACTTGCCTGAAACTTCACTTTTTCAAAGTCCGGGTAGAGGGGGGTATCAGAAAAGAGGTCGAGCTCAAGCGCGGCAAGTTCATGGCTTCTATATTCATGAAGGCGCTCTTCATTGGGTTTAAGACGCTCCTGGTGTGCTCGAACAAGCTTTTTTGCCCATCCAAAATAGCGTGAAAAATTGTTGCTCACCACTTCTATATGATAGAATTCCCTGTGAAACTGCTTCAGTGTATCAAGTGCCTCTTCAAGGCCCAAAAGAGGCTTTACGTTTTCAAGATCGAGTGTTTGAAGTGTCTGTGAGAGTACCTTTTTGCTGTTTTGAAGGCTAAAGAGCTCGCTTGCTGCAATCCTTGCGTGCTCGGCACTTTTTTGGCTGTACTGGGTAAGTGTGGCTATGCGAGAGTCAATATAGCCAAGGGCGTACGGGTAGGTATGATCTTTCATATAGGCAAGGTGGGCGCGTGTGAGCATGCGCTCGGTGCGGCCTGGATGGCCAAGTACGTAGATTTTTTCAGCCAGCTTGGCGCCAGCTTTACTCCAACAAAAGTGGTTTTCAGAGGCTAGGGGCTTGCCGTTCTCGTAGATGCGAAAAAAACAGACATCAAGGTTGTGGCGTGGAAACTCAAAGTTTTCCTTGTCACCACCAAAAAAGGCGATGCCCATTTCAGGAGCCATCACAAGACGCACATCGGTATAGCGCTTATAAAGGTAGAGGTGATAGCGGGCGCCTCTATAGAGCATCACCATTTGAGGCTGAAGGCCTGTCTCATCTTGGGCTTTTTTTGTAATTTTAGCAATTTGTGCCTGCCGTGCAAGCTCGCGCTCTTTTGCCGTCATAGAGCTTGTGGAGGTTTTGTTGACCTCGTCAGTTACATCCTGAATAGAAATAAGTTGATCGGCATATAAGTCAGGGCAGATGCGTTCCTCAGCCATGGTTTTGGCGTAAAAGCCATTTTTGATTAGGTCATTTTCTTCAGAAGATAGGCTGTAGATAGCTTTTGAGCCTACATGGTGGTTTGTCATTACAAGCCCATGAGCAGATACAAAAGATGCAGATCCACCCGAGCTAAGTCTTAGGCACGATTTTTGTGCTTTTGTGATATCGAGATCAATAGGCTTGGGGAGCATATTGATCGGCCACATGCCTTCTTGAGCGTGTAGTGTGGTGCAAAACAGCAGAATCAAAAAAAGCTTTTTCATAGAAATTATCTCTAAAAATCTGTATGCTTGAGTATAAGCATTGAGGCTAAATTGGCACTAGAAAAAATAGAAATATCAGGTTTTAAATCATTTGCAGAGTCCACTCGCATTCAATTCTCAAAAGGGATTAATGTAATCGTAGGACCAAATGGGTGTGGTAAATCAAACATCGTAGATGGCTTTTTGTGGGCACTCGGTCAGCAGTCAGCAAAGACCTTGCGCGCAACAGTCATGCAGGATGTGCTCTTTGCCGGATCGCTCAATCGTAAAGCGATGAAGATGGCAGAGGTTACTGTCGTTCTTTCTAACGAAAATGGCCTACTTCCTATTGAGTATCAAGAGGTGGCAATTACAAGGCGCCTCTATCGCGATGGCGAATCTGAATACCTTATCAATGGTCAGTCTGTTCGTCTTAAAGACATTGTAGAGCTTTTGGCTCACACCGGGGTAGGTAAAGAGGCATTTGCGGTTATTGGTCAGGGAAAAGTTGCTGAAATCATCTCACAAAGCCCTCAAGACCGTCGCACACTTTTTGAAGAGGTGGCAGGGATTTCGCACTTTCTTATCAAACGTAAAGAGAGTGAACGCAAGCTCGAGCTTGCTAAAACCAATGTCTCTCGTGCAAAAGACATTGTGCTAGAAGTTGAAGGTCAAAAAAAGACCCTTGAAAAACAGGCTCACGATGCCAAACGCTTTCAAGAGATGCGTCAGAAGCTTGCCTGCTATGAGCGCATACTATGCCAAAACCGTTTTAATGAGATAAAAGCCCTCTGTCAAAAGCTTTCAAGCGACACAAAAGCATCTCAAGAGCAGCTTAAAGCATCGCAAGAGCAAGAAACAAAACTTAAAACTGAGCTGCAGCAGAAAAAAGAGGCACTCAAAGCGTGCCAAAAAGCCTATAGCGACCTGCACGATGCAGAACATCTGCTTGAGCGTTCTATACAGGCGATAAAAAAAGATATAGATTTTTGCGAAGAGAAAAAGGGTACGCTCTCATCTCAAGAAAAAGAGTCATCATCGCAGCTTAAAACCTTTGAAGATCGCATCAAGAGCCTCACTGAGCAAAAAGATGCTTTGGAAAAGACACTTGCAACCAAAGAAAAAGAGCTTACCGCTCTTAGAGAGCAAAAAGATGCGGCCTTTACTGAATGGCAGAAAAAGTTTTCTGAACAGGAAACTCTCGAGACAACATTAAAGAGCTTTTATTCTAAGCGCTTTTCGCTGCAGAGCCGTATGCAGTCGTGCGAATCTGACCTTAAAAAATGCCAGCTTGCTGAAGAGGTGGCAAAAGAAAAGGTGCGAGATAGGCTGCTGCAAAAAGAAAAATTTGAAACACTCAAGGCCCAAAGTGCTGAAGAATCCCGCCAAAAAAAGCAGGAGCTTCAAGAGGCACTTGCTGTTGTAGAAAAGCTCAAAAAGAGCCTAGAAGACGAGACAGCGCTGTTGAAAGAGCAGACAAAGCTCATAGAAGATCAAAAATCAAAAAGTGGCCAGATCAAGCAGGAGCTCTATCAAAAAGAGGCCCGCTGCAAGGCGCTTTCTCAACTTGCAGACCATTTAGAGGGCTATACATCTGGCGCAAAAACTCTATTGCAAGAAGCAAAGAAAGAGTCCTCACAGCTCTATAAAAAGGTTATCCCTCTTGCTGATGCGCTCAATCTTGAGCATGAGCTTTTAGGTAGGCTGTATGAAACAAGCCTTCTTGTGAGCACAAAGGCAGACCTTGATCTTGCCCTAGCTGTAAGCAAAAATCTTGATGTGTCGTTTGTCTGCTTAGAGCTTTTGGGACTTACAAGCCCAGATCAGCTTGCAAACCACTTTTTACAAAAAATCACTCCTGCTGTCTGGCTTGAGGGTAAATACTATGTCGACGGCTTTGGCGTGCTGCATGTAGCAAAGGCAAAAGGCGAGACCATCTTTACCCGTTCTAAAGAGATTAAAACGCTCCAGCAAGAAATTGTAGAGCTAAAGAAAACTCTCACTGCGCTTGAAGAGTCGGTTCAAAAAATTGAAGCCAAAAAGCAGCAGCTTGCAACTGAAGTGCAAAAGTATGATCAAGAGATGCGCCGAGCTGATATGCAGGTGGTGTCGATAAACTTTCAGCTTCAGTCGAGTGAAAAGCGGCTGCAGGAGATTCAGCGCGATGTTGAACGCTCTGAAAGCGAAATGGCAAGTTTAAATGAGCTGACAGCAAAGCTTAAAACCGATGTAACGAAAAAAGAAGAAGAACTTAGCCAGGCAAAAACGAGCCTAACAGCGCTTGAAGCAGAATTTAAGGCCTGTGAACTAAAAGCTGAAGCCATCCGTGCCGATAGTAGTACAAGCCAGGAGAAAAAGCAAAAAACGTTCTACAGATATGACGACTGCCTGAAGACAGTTGAAAAAGATCGACATGCTCTTGAGCTGCTTTTGGTGCAGAAAAAAGAGGTAACATCGAGACTTGATCAAGAGATCAAGCTTCAAAAAACGATCCAGCAGGAGCGTGCAAGCCTCGATGGCAAAAAAGAGGACACTGCAAAGGTCCTTGAAGGCAAATCTCAAGAACTTGTGGCGATTAAAGCGCAGCTTGCTGTCCATAAAGAACAGGCTCAAACGCTAGAAACAGAAACAAAAAAATTTGACGCAGCGCTTGAAGAGCTCCAGAAGCAAAAAGAAGAGCAGATCAAGACAAGCTCAAGTCAGCAAACAGAGCTTACAAGCCTTCAAGAGCAGCTTATTACCTACGATACTGCCTTAAGACAGCCGGCACCAGAGGGCTTATCTCTCTATAGCGATGCTGTGCCTACAGAAGATGAGATCGTAAGACTCAAAAACTCTGTAGAGAGAATGCGTAATGTAAACCTTCTTGCCGTTGAAGAGCATGAAGCTGCCTGCCAGCGCTTTGATCTGCTAATGACCCAGCTACAAGATTTAGAAAATGCCGAGCGTGAACTTATGCAGATTGTGGCGGCGCTCGAAAAAGAGAGTAGCAAAGCCTTTAGCGAAACATTTGAAGCTGTGCGCGTAGCCTTTCAAAAGCATTTTCAGACGCTCTTTCAGGGTGGCGACGCTGACCTTGTGCTGTGTGATGAAGGCCAAGGCGTCGATATCTTTGCAAAGCCTCCAGGTAAGCAGATGCGTTCGATGCAGCTTTTATCCGGTGGTGAAAAGACGCTTACGGCGCTTGCTTTGCTTTTTGCTTGCTTCGATGTGCGTCCGAGCCCATTTTGTATTCTTGACGAAGTGGATGCTCCGCTTGATGAAACAAACGTTGAGCGTCTTGGAAAGCTGCTGCAGCATTTTTGTGAGCGCACGCAGTTTCTTGTTATTACTCACAATAAAAAGACCATGCAGATCTCCGATACCCTTATTGGTGTCTCTATGGCAGAAAAGGGTGTATCGCAGATTATCGCCATGGACTTTAAGCGTCGCGAAGCTGCTGTAGCTGTACTTTAGGAGAAAATATGACAATAGTTGGTGTGCCAAAAGAGATCAAAAACCATGAGTATAGAGTAGGGGCAACGCCGGCTGTTGTTACGGCTCTTGTTCAAGCTGGCCATAAGGTGCTTGTAGAGACTATGGCGGGAGCAAAAATTGGCTATGGGGACGATCTTTACGCAAAAGCTGGTGCTGAAATAGTTTCAACTGCTCAAGAGGTCTATGCAAAAGCTGACATGATCGTAAAGGTGAAGGAGCCTCAAGCCGCTGAATTTCCTCTTTTACGTGAAGGCCAAATTCTTTTTACATACCTGCACCTTGCTCCAGATCCAGTGCAAACAAAGGCTCTACTTGAGCGAGGCGTAATTGGCATAGCGTACGAAACAGTAACAGATGCTGAAGGGCGCCTGCCGCTTCTTACACCTATGAGTGAAATTGCGGGTCGCATCGCCATACAGGCTGGTGCTACGGCTTTGCAGATTGCCAATGGTGGTAAGGGTGTGCTCTTAGGAGGTGTCGCCGGTGTGTCACAAGGCAAGGTTATCGTTATAGGTGGTGGTGTTGTAGGTACAGAATCTGCTCGTATGGCACTTGGCCTTGGCGCAGATGTGACTGTACTCGATACCAACCTCAGCCGTCTTCGTGCTCTAGATGCACTCTATGGCCCGCGCCTAAAGACGCTCTATTCATCACCGGCAGCCTTAGAAGATTGCCTCAAGCAGGCAGACCTTGTTATTGGCGCTGTGTTGATTCCAGGCAAGCTGGCACCAAAACTCATTACAAAACAGCATCTTCGCCTCATGAGTCCTGGTACTGTAATTGTTGATGTTGCGATTGATCAGGGCGGCTGTGCCGAAACATCAAGGCCTACATCGCATTCAGAGCCTACCTACACAGTTGATGGCGTGCTGCACTACTGCGTACCAAACATGCCAGGAGCTTGCGCAAGAACATCTACCCAAGCACTAACGAACGCTACGATGAGCTATGCTTTACGCCTTGCAAACAAAGGCTACAAGCAGGCACTCAAAGAAGATAAGGGCTTTAAAAATGGGCTCAACGTCTGTCTTGGTAAGGTGTGCCACCCCGACGTCGCGCACGATTTAGGCTTAGAGTACCACCCTTTTGAAGGGTAGTAAAAATATCACCACTGAGATCACAGAGATCACTGAGATAGTTGAGCTAGGGAGAGAATTCTCATTTTTCTCAACGTTCTCAGTGATCTCTGTGACTCAGTGGTAAAAACATGATTTGGTTTTTAATGCACTTACCTGATTTTTTAGAGCCATACAAAGCAGCAGGACAAAAGCTCCTTTCATCCGGTGCGGTGAAGGGAGTTGTTTTTTCTGGCCCTACCTATCAGGTGGAGGTGCGTGATCCTGCTTTGACTGATCCTTTGTGGGTCTTTTTGCAGTTTGATCAATCAAATCAAGTAAAGGACCTCTTTTGTAGCTGTGAAGAATCTACTGAAAAAGGCGCCTGCAGCCATATGGCAGCAGCCTATTTTTATGTTGTTCCACGGTTTTTACACTTTGAAGCAAGCTTTTGGCATGCGCTCTTTTTTCAGATGCAGGAAAAAATCGCGCCCAATATGCCTAAGGCAAAACGTGAAGGCAATAGCATCGATGTTCATGGCCTCTTTACTGCCCAAGGTCCTGAAAACTTTTGCCAGCTTTTTCAGACAAAGCCAGAAGAGACTGAAGAGACTTCGATCAAATTCTCAAACCTCTCTGAAGAAGAGATCGAACGCTGGAGACTGGGCCATCCATCTCTTGCTTTGAGCTTTGAGCTCTCGTTTTTATCTGATGTTGCCAAATGGTTCTTTATCCATGGAGCAAAGGTAACGATAGAGGGGAGTACTGTTACAATCACAGCTCCTGGCGTTACGCTTACTGCAAAAAATGTAGACGTCAAGCCGTTAATTCCCACACTCAATACTGTTTCAGCAAATGTTCGTTTGATTGATGAGCGAGAGCTTTCCTTAAAACGGCTTGAATATGATCCAAAAACTGCGTCGTTTATCTTTCATAAAGGCCCCAAAAAATCTATAGATGGCTTTGTTGTGCCGGCAGGAAGTGATGAGAGCCTCTTTACCAATTCTCTCGATCTTTTAAAGCAGCACTTTACTGTAGACGAGACTTTACATGAGCTTCACTACTCCATTAGCGTTGATAAAGCTGTTAACGTAGAGGCCTATCTCGCTGAACCCGGTGATCTTGACGATGCACCGCTCTGGGGCGACTGGACCTACTTTAAAGGGCGCTTTATACGTCTTGCTCCGCGTAAGTTTCATGATCTCAAAGTTACGCTTTCATCTGATGAGATTATGGCCAATAGATACTGGCTGAGCCAGTTTCCTGGTTTTTATGTGCATGTAGCAAGGCTTGAAGAACAGATTCTCTATGAGGTGAGTGAGACGGGAAGTCTTACCTTTCGGTCGGTGCTGCAGAAACTTCCACGAACAAAGCAGTCACATGAACTTGGCGACTGGATCTATGTGGCAGGTGATGGCTTTTATGTTAAAAACTTTACCGACGAAAATCCACCACTCTCTTTTGGTAGAGAGATACCTCCACATCTTGTTGCAGAGTATATACGGCACCATCTTGAGCTTTTACAGTCTATTCCGGACTTTTTTACGGATGAAAATCCGCTTGCGGGGGTAGGACTTAAGGTATGGCTTAAGAAAAAGGGGACTATTGAAATTATTCCCCAGTATGAGTGGCGAGATATAACCGACAGTCACAACAGCTTTTTTTACGATGAGTTCATATTCGTTAAGCAAAAGGGCTTTTATAGGCTGCCACTCGCTTTTCGCCCTGTGCATCTTGTGCGAGAGGTGTCGGCAGCTGATCCTCAAGCGTGGAGCGACTTTTTTCAGGAGCTTCTGCCAAAGCTTAAGGAAGAGTATCACTGCACAATAGATCCTCGCCTTGAACGTGCTGAGAAGCTTGCCTTGACAATGGAGTCTAAAGCCAATGAGCCTGAGAGACTCTCTGAGTGTAAGGTAGATGTTTCTTGGGAAGCAGAGTCGGGAACTATAGCCCTAAAAGAGCTCATAGCGGCCAAAAAGAAGCAGGTGCGATATTTACCTACTGATGCAGGGGTAATTGACTTAAGTGAAGATCGCTTCCGTTGGCTTGATACGGTAAAAGATCGGCGCGATCTTGTCTTGAGATCGAGCGATTTTTTACGCATCACTGCCTATGATACCATCCATGTGCATGGACCTGGGCGTTTTAAAGAGCTATTAGAAAAGCTGCTGCTGCAAAAGCCAACAGAGCCTATAGAGCTCTCTAGCCTTACTTCCGATCTTCGCCCATATCAAAAAAATGGGGTGGAGTGGCTCTGGTTTTTATACCAAAATGACCTATCGGGCCTCTTATGTGATGATATGGGCGTGGGAAAGACCCACCAGGCTATGGGACTCATGGATGGGGTGCGTAACTACCAGCGTAAAAATGGCAAAAAAAGCCTTTTTCTTGTTGTCTGCCCTACGAGCTTAATCTATCATTGGCAGGAGAAACTAGAACGCTATCTTCCTTCCTTTAAAACGAAGGTCTACGTGGGTACAGATCGCTCCTTAGAAGATTTTGAGGGCGATTATGATATCCTGCTTACAACCTACGGTATATGGCGAAATGAGAGCAAAAAATTCCTAAAGTACCTTTTTGATGCAGCCTTTTTTGATGAGCTGCAGATTGCAAAAAATCACGTAAGCCAGATCCACAACGCACTTTTACAGGTGCAGGCGCCTCTAAAGGTGGGGCTTACGGGTACTCCAATCGAAAATCATCTGCGTGAGCTTAAGGCGCTTTTTGACCTTGTGCTTCCAGGTTACATGCCGCACGATGGCGACTATCGCGAGTTTTTTATACGCCCCATTGAAAGAGGCGATACAAAGCGAAGAGAGCTTATGTCGCGCTTTGTAAAGCCCTTTGTGCTGAGACGGCGAAAGCAGGATGTGCTCCCTGATCTACCGGTAAAAACAGAAGATTTTGCCTTCGCTGAGCTTGCCCCAGAACAAAAGAGCCTGTACAAAACCGTTGCTTCGCAGCAGGCAGAACCTCTTATACGCCAGCTTCGGGACGAAAGTGCACCTATTCCATTCATGCATATCTTTGCTGTGCTATCGGCACTCAAACAGATCTGCAACCATCCCGCAGCATACCTGAAGGATATTGCCCATTTTGAGTCCTACGAGTCAGGTAAGTGGGATGCCTTTGTTGAGCTTATAGAAGAGGCCATGGAGAGTGAACAGAAGGTTGTGGTCTTTTCACAATTTTTGGCGATGCTTGACATTATGGGGCTCTACTTCCAAAAAAGGGGCATTGGCTATGCCGAAATTCGAGGGCAGACCAAAAATCGGGGCGATGAGGTGCAGCGTTTTCATAACGACCCTAACTGCCGCGTCTTTTTAGGATCACTGCAAGCCGCAGGCCTTGGTATTGACCTTACGCCGGCATCAATCGTTATCCACTATGATCGCTGGTGGAATGCTGCGCGCGAAAACCAGGCCACCGACCGCGTCCACCGTATCGGCCAAGTGCGAGGGGTTCAAGTGTTTAAGTTGCTTACCAAGAACACGATAGAAGAGCGGATTGATCAGCTTATAGTTAAAAAGTCCAATCTTCTTGAAGATGTGGTCTTCTTTGACGACCATCAAATCGTAAAACGGCTCTCCCGTAGCGAAATCATTTCCCTATTACAAGGCCTTCCCGACTAGGAGCAGCTCTAGCTAACTCTTACAGGATAAGCAGGATCGGCTCTGCCGGCAGGATAAACAGGATAGAATTTTAACGATA
>JAFEGT010000015.1:0-4532 GCA_018239765.1 Verrucomicrobiota bacterium | reverse complement strand
GCTTGCGATCTTGCCTATCCTGTTTTTTGCTCTTCAGCCGGAATCACTTTCCGAATAATCGGGAATATGCATAATAAAGAATTATGCAAGCAATATTTGGATTTATTAATTCTATAGTTGAGCCGGATGAGTGTGTTGTAGTAGATGAACATAAACTCAAAGGCTACATCGCGTGTTTAGGTAAAGATTGCTCGCTCTGCACTGACGATTTCCAACGTTCAGACCTTCTTGCACGAACAATTATTCGTACCTCCTGTTGTCCTATCTATTATCATGAAAAATGTTTAGCTGAGTACAGAGTAACGACTTGCCCTTCTTGCTACAAACCTCTTGGTGATCACCGGGAGTGGAAGGAGTTTGTAGCCGTTGCCGATAAGAAAATGCGTGAGGCAATAGGCTGCAATGATGAAAAATACGTACAGAATCTTGTCGCCCAAGAAGAGGCTGCAGAAAAGGCTCAAATCGAAGCAGATTTGGCCTTAGCTATTCGTCTTCAGAATCAGGGATAAACTGCAAATCTCTATCCATTCCACCGCCACGCTGTTCCGGCGCGTTCTTTTGCGGCTGCTTTGCCTTAAGCTGGAATACAAGCGGCACACCCTTAAATCCAAAGGTCTCTCGTAGTTTGTTCACAAGGTACTTTTGATAGGTTGGTTCGCAGAGATTAGGCTTATTAACAAAGAGCACAAAATGCGGTGGCTTTGTTGAGACTTGCGTCATGTAGTAAACGCGAAGGCGTTTGCCACCAAGAACCGGTGGGTGGTAAAGCTGCATAGCGTTTGTGAGGCATTTGTTGAGCTGACCTGTTGTGACGCGCATTTCGTATGAGGCGAGCACTTCATCCACATTTTGAAAGATCTTGTCGAGATTACGCTTGTTAAGCGCAGAGATGCAGATCTTTGGGCAGTGAGCTAAGAAGGGCACTTCGTCTTCAATACCTTTTAAGCAGTGCTCCATTCGAAACCCTTTTGCAAGGTCCCATTTGTTCAAAAGGATAACGCAGCTCTTTTTGGCATCTTCGATCATTTTAGCGATCTTTTTTTCTTCTGTCGTAATGCCCTGGATGGCGTCGATCATGAGGAGGCAGACACTTGCTCGTTCGATAGCGGCTTCAGTGCGTATGTAGGCAAATTTTTCGACAACTTCACGCTCTTTTTGCTTTTTGCGAATTCCGGCAGTGTCGATAAAGACGTAGGATTTATCTTTAAAAACGACTTCGGTGTCGATACTGTCGCGCGTGGTGCCTGCAAGGGGACTTACAATGCTGCGCTCATCGCCTACAAGGGCGTTAAGAAGGGTAGACTTTCCAACATTGGGTCTGCCGACAATGGCAACGTGTGGAAGGAGGTTCTCCTCTTCGACAATTTCTGGTACTTCTATATCTTTGAGGGCTATTTCTATAAGTTCGGCAATCTGATATCCATGTACAGCCGATACTGGGATCATCTTTTCGATGCCAAGGCTTGAAAACTCATAGAGGGTGGCCTGCTGTGAGCGGTTGTCAATTTTATTGATGGCAAGGCAGATTGGCTTTTTTGAGCGATGGAGCAGTCTTGCTACCTGCATATCAAGCTCAAGTGGGTGGGCTGTGCCATCTACCACCATAATGATAGAATCGGCCTCTTTTATGGCTATTTCAGCTTGGCGGTAGATAAGGTCGCCGTAGGGGTCATCTTTACGTCCCATGCCGCCTGTATCGATTAATTCAAAGGGGGTGCCGAAGCTTTCGGTCTTGGCATAGAGGCGATCCCGGGTAATTCCCTCTGCTTCATCGACAATTGAAATCTTTTTTTTGCAAATAGCATTAAAGAGTGCGGATTTACCAACGTTTGGCCTTCCGACAAGAGCAATTCTAATAAGTTTTTTCATAGTGGAAAAGAGTATAGCATGGTCAACGAAAACTTGCAATGGGAGATGGGGCTTACAATCTTATTCTTATTCTTGATCTTATTCTTATTCTAACTATTCAGACTGCACACAGATCGCTCTGAATTCGAGCCTCAAAAAGCAAGAATAAGACCAAGACCAAGAATAAGATCTGCCACGCACGCTGGCACGAATCTCCATTTTTGCAAAGGTGTACTAGAAATTCAACAGCTCTTTCAAGTCGTTAAGCTGCTTTCTCCAGCCACCGGCTCTATCGTTAGCATTGTTCCAGACTCGCTCTTCGTTTTGCGTGATCTGTTCAATATCAATTGGGGTATCGAGAATTCTTGGACGAATGTACATAATAATATTTCTTCGGCTATCAAGAATATTTTTGTTGTTAAACAAAAAGCCTATGATAGGAAGTCCGCCAATCAAAGGAATGGTGTCAACTTGCTTGGTAATTTGGGTCTGCAGCATACCACTCATAAAGAGGAAGTATCCAGAAGGCATATGCACGCGAGTGGTGCAGCGAGTTTCATTAACAGTAGCAGGAGGAGCATTGTTACCACCCTGAGCTGCAACCTGTAGCGTGTTAGTGCTGCTGATTGTCTGCTCGATGATCAATGTTACCATGTCGCCAGAGCTAATAAGCGGAGTTACCTTGAGGTCCACACCAGTCTGTACGGTTTCATAGTTGGTCGATACCGTGTTTGTAGCGTTGTTTGCGGTAGAGTTTACGATCGACTGGCCTTTAATAGGTACCTGCTGACCCACAAATATCTCAGCCGGAACGTTATGCTCTGTTACGATTTTAGGGTTCAACACAAGCTCAACGTCGCTGTCAGTACGTAGAAAGTTAATAAAAGCAGCGTAGCTACGAAATGCGGTGCCCTTATGGTTAATATGGCGGCCGATAGCTGTTGCAGAAAGGCCTTCATTAAGTGGCAAGGCATTAAGCGTTGTCGGAGGTACTGTTGGCGTTGGGTTTGGTAAGGTAACAGCGGCAAGTGGTCCTGCAATAGCGCTGCTGCCACCAGATCCTGGACCATTTAAAAACCCAGCAGAGTAGGCATAATTCTTAGATTGATACTTTCCGGCCCATTCTACGCCAAAGTTGAGCGTGTTAGCAAGAGTAGTATCAAGGATCAACGTTTCAATAAATACCTGTCGTACTGGAATGTCGATCTGGTTAATAAGCTCTTTTGCGCGTGCAAGTGTAGCTCTTGTACCAGTAAAGACAAGGGCATTATTTTCGGTAATAGGCTGCACGCTGTTAAGTGTTACCACAAGATCACTTGGCGGCAGAGCTGATTTTGCCGCTCCGACAATTGAATTTCCGCTTAAGCTGGTGGCAATAGCCTGAAGAGCCTTTACAACATCTGTTGAACTACGATACTGGAGTCTGTGGATAAAGAATTGTGTAGATTCCACCTGGCCTAAGGGTAGTTCGCTTTCATATACGCCCTTCTTTTCGCCAAAAATCTTTTGCCGCTCTTCTTTGGAGAGCCCTTTTTCGCGTAAGATGCGAGTGATCTGATCTGCGGAGAGTCTTGAGATCTGTTCGGCCGTAAAGCCTTTGATGCCTAAGATTGCATTGCGCTCTTTTGCTGTAAAGGTATCGATCTCTTCTTGAGTTAATGGAACTGGCGTTTGAAGCTCTTTTTTCGACTGCTGATCGCGCGCTTCTTGTGCTTGACGTGCAGCTTCAACATCAAACTTCATCTGGTCGAGGTTTAAAAGGCCAAAGGTAGTTTGGTTAAGGTCAAGTGATTGAAGAACAGAAAGTGTCTTCTCAACCAAGTATGGAGTCGAAATAATAAAAATGCTGTTTGACGCTTGATACGGAACCATAATAAGCGTTTTATCAGAAGCAATCGGAGTGACAATACGCTGAGCTACGGAAATAAGCGCAACTGGTGAGTTGTTGAGCGCTACATACTGTCCAATTTCAAGGCCACTGTTGGGGCTATCGAGCCTTTTGATCAGATCACTAAATCGTTCAATATTTGAAACGATGTCAGTGATGACAATGCGCATTGTTTCATCCATCGTCTCGATCAGGGCATCTTTTGAAGACATGGTTCTTAATATGGAAGCGACACGTCCTGTCGACACGTTTGATACTTGGAATACCGCTGTGGCAATTTCAGGAGCAGGATTTCCATTTTCATCGGTATGAAGCAGGCCAGCTGGNNGACTTTGCATCTGACTGCTGGTGGATGATGAAGCTGTTTCCTTCTTCTACAAGATAATAACCATGCACTCTAAGGTTTTGCAAAAGCGCTGCAAAGACATCTTCGAGCGTAGCAGGTGATTCGGAGATAATGGTTACTGGAAACTGAACCACTGATGGGTCAAATATAAAATTCTTGCCTGTAAGGCGGCTCACAAAGCGCAAAAACTCGGTAATGCTTACATTATTAAAGTTAATAACAGGCCCGAGAGCCTCTTGTGGTTTTGGTGGAGTCTGTGTGGCTGCGGACTCAGGCTGTGCTTGAGCTTGTGCTTGCTGTTGCGGTATATCGACAGGTGCATCGTTTTGTGCAATGAGTTGTGACTCAAAAGAGTTTCCTGTTGAACTCCAAGATATGGTCTGGGCAGCATCCACAGAGTACGATGCAGCGGATGCAAAAAACAGTGAGAGTAGCTGTATTTTTGTACGT
>JAFEGT010000014.1 GCA_018239765.1 Verrucomicrobiota bacterium | reverse complement strand
TTTAGCCTTTATCCCTTAGCCTTTGCCATAAGGATAAAGGCTAAAAATATGGCTGAAGATTTATCTCAAAGAACTCTGAAATTTGCCTTATCCATTATAAAATTATTTTCCTCTTTAGATAAAACTACGCAGGCTCAGGTGATTGGAAAACAGATGCTAAGGTCTGGAACATCTGTGGGAGCGCATTATCGTGAGGCAAGTAGAGCTCGTTCCAAGCAAGAGTTTGTGGCCAAGATCGATGGTGGCCTGCAAGAGCTTGAAGAGACTCGATATTGGCTTGATCTGCTTCAACTATCAGGAATCGGCGAGGCTGTGCAAGTTGCACCAATAGCACAAGAAGCAAAAGAGCTTACAGCGATTTTGACGACGATGTCCAAAAATACCAAAGTCCAAATTTCCTAATTTTATCCTTTAGCCTTTATCCCTTAGCCTTTAAAATGTGGGGAAGGGCTCTGATTTATATGATAATTGCAGCGTTTACTTTTTTAACTTTGGCGATATTGAGTGTTTGGTTTAGGCGTACGCCCAAAGTATGGGGGAGTTTAGCTGCACTTAGTGTGGTTTTTGCAGTTGCAGGTGGTCTTGTACATAGCTTGGGGCTCTGTTATATCAGCTTTTTAGCCATGCTCTGGGTTATATATGCTCGTAAAAGCAGTGCGTTTGTTTTTTTTGCCATCGTAGCATACAGCACCTGTTTTAAGCTAAAGCTGTTGGCTGGCTTTAACCCCATTTTTATCACGTCCAAATTTGCCATGGGGTTAGAAAATCCCCTCGTGGGGCTTTATCCACTGGCTTTACTTGTGCCTCTAGCGCGCGATACACAAGATTGGAAAGCTGTCCTACGCGGTGTGGGGTTATCAATTGTGGGCGTTTTTCTCATAGCCATTGCGGCGGTAGCGAGCGGAGCAGTAAAGCTAAATTTTTCCATTCTGCCATTTATGGGCCTTCGCACATTCAGTAATTTTGTGCTTACAAGCATCCCAGAAGAGGCTTTTTATCGAGGCTTTGTGCAAAATACACTTTGCACCTACTTTAAAAATAGCAGGGCAGGAAAAATCTCGGCATTGTTACTCACTTCACTTTTATTTTCTGCAACGCACCTATTTTGGGCGCCAAGTGTGTCGATTCTTGGCTTTACATTTCTCGCAAGCCTTCTCTACGGCGGTATCTACCTCTACACTCAAAAAATCGAAAGCGCCATATTCTGCCACTTTCTTTTAAATTTCGCCCATATGACTTTTTTCTCTTACCACGCAGTTTAGTATTTACTTGCCTGCAGACTCTTGGTTTTGACGCTGAAGAAGTTCGTAAAGGCACTTTGCCGCGGTGTCCTGAATCAACGAAACAATCCGTGCTTGCTCCTTTTGTCTCATTTCTGGAGTGGCAGCTTTGGCACATGTGTCGAGAGGAAATTTTTCACCAAGAATGTTCTCTCCAGTAATATGCTGGTAGGTCCAGAGTAGAGGATGGCTAATAGCAAGTACTGTGCCGGAGGATGGGTTCATTTCGGTCATCCATGTTGCATAACAGTCTTTTGTAGAGGGGCGCTCCTTGCCAGCAGGACGTGGGGAGTTTACAAAAACCACCTTGTCTTTTAAGGCAACGCGCATATCTTCCGGCAGTTCTGTCTGCTCCCACACCAGTTTGCACATGTCATATTCTGTATCATAGCGTGCATCTTCTGGTAGCTTCCAGCCCGCTTTTATTGTAAGGGGGGAGTTTACTGGATTACACAGCTTCTCAAGGGCATCATCTTGCCCTTCGCCCTTTCGTAGGTAGCGCTCGCCAGTAAAAAAGATGAGAGAGTCAAAGCGTGTGCCACTATTCCAAAGCTCAATAAGTTCACTCAGGCGCCGGCGCACACCATCCAAAAGTGCCCCCAAACATGCGCCATAATCATAGCGGCGTAATGACGGAGGGCGCGCATCAAACAGCCCAAGTTCTTGGACAATCTCTTCTACTTGCTTGCGATTTTTTTCTTGTAGTGCGCTATCTTTGAGGTCGTTTCGTTCTTTGTTGTTTTGGCCTTGTATCGTTTGGATCCATGCCTTTTGTGTCTTTGCCACAATCTCTTTTAGCCCATCATTTGGATCGTAAAGATTGTCGATGCTTAAGAGTTTTACAAGCCGCTCTGTTGGCTTGCCTTCAGCTGTAATAAACCATGTTGCGGGATCTGATCTTTTTGCCAAAATGGCCCGCGCAACAAGCATATATTGATCGTGAGTTGCAGCGTCACTATGATCACGACGAGCCTCTTCTACAAGTGTGTATGAGCTATCGATTTTTCCTTCGGAAAATGCTCTTTTTGACTGCTCTAAAAGTGTAGCTGCACCAAGATGCCCAGTGAGTGTAATCATAAGAATGCCTTGAAGTAGAAATGTGCGTGTTACGTATGTGTTGTATGGTGTCTTTGCAAAAGGGTTTTCAATCTGCATTTTTTGAGTGTTGTTTTAGCAGTTCGTTTATAGTGCTTACGACAACCTCTAGTGACGGTTCGGCAACAGGGGAGGCTCGTGCTGCATCGCCTGCGAGATGGCCTGTATTGGGCTGGCAATAGACCTTGGTGGTAACGTCTGCAGCCTTGAGGTGGTTTGCGTAGGCTTCACCAGAGGGCTTAAGTTCGTCAAGCTCGGATAGTATTATAAGAGCTTGAGGTAGGTTGCTCAGATCCTTTGCATAGATCGGTGATGCATATGGAAGTTTTGCCTCTTCTGGTTTTGAAAGGTACTGAGCTGCTTGCCACGGCATGTTTGCACAATCTATAGTAAGGTCTGTGGCTGGGTTAATCAGTATCTGAGCAAGTGGTTTTGGGCCGTTTCTATCTCGAGATAGTAGTGTAAGGCTTGCAGCAAGGTTGCCACCGGCACTGTCTCCTACAACAATAAAACTGGAACATCTTTTGGAGAGCCACTCGAGCACGCTGTAACATTGTTCAAGTGCCAGCGGGTATTTAGCATCAGGGGCGAGGGTATAGCCCACAGAGATGACTTCGCAATTGGTCTTTGAGGCAAGGTAGCGCGCGAGGTTGTCGTGCGTGTCAAGACTTCCTGCCACAAATGCCCCGCCGTGAATAAAGAGAAGTGCACAGGCCGATCCCTGTTCACACGGTGTATAGATACGAACCGGGACGTTTTGCTGAGTTGCATCCTCAACCTTTAAAACCTTGGGTTGAGGCGCAGCGATGCTCATGATACGAGCATCGATCTTTTCGCGGATAACTTCTGGCGTCATATCCCACCAGGAAGTTGCTGCAAGGAGTATGCAAGGTAGTACACTATGCATAAGCTCTCTTCTTTTACTGTTCTTCTGCTGGCTTGGCGAGTTCTGTAACGTTAGAACCCCAGTAGCAGGTGTGTACTTTTTGGCTCTCTACGAGAGAGATAAGCTGGTTCATGCTGGCGGTAAAAGATGCTTTCCAGTCTTCAAAAGACTCTGTATGTTGGCCAGGAGCTGGTATTGACTGAGCAAACTGCATAAATTCATCACTTGTAGGGCATTTGATATCAATCTGAATCGAGATATGTTGCACCTTTTCTTCATCGGCCCAGCAGCCTGTTACACAAAGAGATGATAATATAATTGCGGCTAGATAGTTCATGCTAAACTCCTTAATGGGTTGTCAAAAGTACCATTTTATAGGGAGTCTCTATTGTTGTACATTAAAACCCGGGCGGCCAGCAGTTTGGCAGCAGATTTCCGAGTGCGGCTGAGAGCGCCGCAGCTGAAGCCTTTACAGCAACTGCCATAAGAACGCACTCTGCAACAACGCAGATTTTCTGAATAGTAGTGGGTGATAGCCATGAGCTTTTTGGATTTCTGTGAAAAACCCCAGGAAACACAGTCCTATTATCAACGAGCTGGGCCCACCGCCAACGAACTAAGGCAGGAGAGATGGAAATAGGGGCCGAAATCTTTATGTTTGGATTAATTTCCTGTCGAATAAGCCTGCAGGCCGCTTCTGAGCAATCCCAGCATGGATAATAGCGTGTTTCGTCAAGTTTTTTTTCAAGAGCCTGTAGCCTCTTAGGTGTTGTAGCCACCCTTGCTTCCCATACAAGGTCTTCACCCATGGCTGCTTTATGAAGAGCCATTTCAAGCCGCTCATCCATGGCAGATCCACCTCCAGGGTAAAATCCATATGAATTACCTGAGACAGAAAGTGCTGCGTGACCCGCAGGTAGAACATAATGAAAGAGGCTTACCATATTTGGTAAGCGAGCATTCTCAAAAAAGTCCTGATTTAGCTTTCTTTTTGCCTCTACGGCGAGTGGATCAGGTCCGATTGGTTGCATGGCGCCTAAGGGCTGCATAAATCACCTAAACTAAAGTAAAATTATGGCATATTTGGTCGTTATTGTAAATAATTACTTGTCGAAAGTGTCGGTGTTGGTGATAACAAAAGAGGTGTGCAATTTCTCAAAATGTGATAATCTTATGGATATGAGTGGTATAAATATTAGTTTAAATACTCGTTCTTTGAGAGTAGACATTA
>JAFEGT010000148.1 GCA_018239765.1 Verrucomicrobiota bacterium | reverse complement strand
AACTGAGTGAATGGCGCCTGAAGAGAGCGGGAAACGAGGCTCGAACTCGCGACCCTCAGCTTGGGAAGCTGATGCTCTACCAACTGAGCTACTCCTAATTGCAAAAAATCAAGGTTTTATTTTTTAAAACTATACATTTCCATCAATTTGTTACCACTTTATTTTGTTAAGGAACTACTTCAATAACATTTGTATTCACTGCTAATTTCTCTGCAACTTTCCTTACAAGTTTTTCTACCTGTGAATCATTGTACAGATCAAGGTTATGTCGTACACTTAAATGTTCTACCTGTATCTTCAATGTTGTTCTCATCCTATCCAATCCTTCAAGCCTTATGCCTCCAAGTACTGTTATCTCTATTTCTTCATATTTGTAATTGATGTGTTCGGCATTGACAATAGCCAAGCCTGTGGATGTTGTTTCCATAAATAAAATGTTTGATGAAAATGATTTCAGCCTTGTTTATTACAATGACTTTCAGAGAAGGGTTTCTCCTTTTGATTAAATGTTTTTAGAAATGAAAAAGCCCTGATCATCTCAAGGCTTCTTCTTTGTTTAAGTTCTTATGTCAAGAAGTTACACTGTCAGTTTTATCACACCTGACACTTTGATGCAGTACACGAGTTGTAGACTCCACCTTGCGTCAGTTACCCTCATTTTATCTTTGCCCTTAGTATCGGCATACTTTCTATAATCTCATGAACCTTTGTATCAGCACATGTAATCTCTTTAACTCTTGCCCCCAAATCCACTTCGCCTAAATAGGGAGTACTTATATACAAAATAGTTGTACAGTTTTCACTGGCGGATTCATAACCGTACATAGCGTAACTTCCATTTGCTTTTCCATCCTCAAAAATTTCTGCGCCATTAATAAACCCAGGGCTAATTGTTGCAACTCCTTGTGACTCAAAGATTTTTTCTAAACCTTTTTTAAGTACTAAATGAAATTCAATATCAGAGTAATTTATCCTTTGCACTGTCAGTTCATAGATGGCTAAATTATTAGTGGCTGAGAAGGTATAGTGCTTATTTTTTTTTGGATATTGTGGAAACTTTATCGATGGTTTGGAATGCTCCAAAAAATTTATCACACTGTCACTTAATTGAATTCTAGCGTCACTTCCAACAAAATCTTGCAAAGACTTTATAAAAACTTTTGAATATTGACTTTCATCTTTGATAAGTATTTTTTTTGGTATACTATCAGAAGTAACCATCCTTAAATTCTCCTTGTCTTCTTTTTTTTTGTTACTACAACAAATACTTGTTAACAGTACAAGCACTAAAAATATTTTAACTTTCTTAAACATTTTAATCTGAAGTTATTTTGTACCATACCCTGGTGGTAAACACCAGTAAGTGAAACTAGTTGATGACATAGGACTATATCTTACGCAAGTCCCCCAGCCTTGATTTCCACCTAAAAGACTGACTGGCAACGTTGCAATACCACTTTCTCCAGCATAGAATCCCACATGGGTTGCCTCACCAGCTGCATTAACCTGAACGCCAATGGCTCCATAGACTGGTTTATCTATTTTATCGCCCCATCCAATAAAAGAACCAGCGCCCGGAGAACCTGTTCCTTCTATGCCTGCTAGACCTAGACACCAATTTACAAAAGATGCACACCATGCATTCGAATTTGAACCAGAATTCAATCCGTTTGGAGTTTGATTTGAAGCAGCCAGCATTTGGAGTATTAACATGTTATCTGATTCCATCTTGGCAATCTCTTGAGCGGTCTTACCTACTTGAGATTGACATTCAGTCAGTTTTGCTGTCGCATAAGCTATTGCAAAAGGCATCCAAGGTGTCCCGCTTTTAGTCAGAACCTTGTCATCTGCTTCGCCAAGTTTACTACCCGCATTCACCGTTACATGCCACTTGAGGGTATCAATTTTTTCTCCCTGCTCCTGTAAAAAGAGCTTCGGTTCGTAGTGGTATGTCAGTTTATAGCAACCCATTTTTTCAGCGCTCAAGATACCCGCTTTTTTCTTTCAATTGAAAAAGAAAAAAGGCCACTCCACAACTGCGATAGTTGACCCGGAACCTTGGCCCAAAGCTCCGATCTTGGTATGACGAATCCACTACTTGCCCGCCCTTCCCTAATTGCATTTATACACATTCTGCCACTACTTGATCTGGTCGCCTCTAAATGCGCTCAGTATATACTTTGGCACTACTTGAACAGGTGCGCTCTAATTGTGCTGTCTTATAACATGCACCTTCCCCGCTCCCTCTGCCCAAAATCTTATGGCTGAGCAAAAAGGTAGGTCGTTTTTTTGAGGGGTGAAGGCTTGGGATGCGGGGTGGCAAGAGCGGCATTCACGCCTCAAAAAAATGATGCGAGGCAACCACTAAACCCCCTTCAATAAGCCAGGCTTTCATGCCGCTGCTAAAGCCTGCTAATATTAAGAATCCACTACTTGCCTGCCACTCCATAACTGCGGGCTTTGTGCAAGGCTTGCACAAGATTCTCCGGGGTCGGTTGTGGCCCAAAATCCACTACTTGCCCGTCACTCCCTAAATGCGATTTGTAGATGTTTTGACACTACTAGAACAGGGGTAGTCTAATTGCAGAGCTTCCCATCGGCCAAGTGCAAAATTTGCACTCGGCTTTTCAGGGGTTTCGGTGCTACCAAAACACGCCTTGCTTAAAAGCGGATTGGGCCACAACTCTTCTACTTGCTGCTTATTGCCTTTATGGTATTTATGCTATTTATGTGCTTTAGGGTATTTATGGCATTTAGGGTATTTATGCCACTGACTCAGGATGACCCACTGAACTTTCCACAACGCTTATCTCTGTGAAGTTGCAAGCGCGCCCGAGCAGCCGTACTGGGGCTTTGCGGGGCGAGGCTGCGAGGAACAAGGCGCGCACGAACAATGGGCATGGCCGCCACCACTTGCGCCCCGCAAAATTTAAAGGCGGCCATTAGCCCGTGCAAGCACAAGTTGTGAAGTGAGTTTTTGGCCTTAGCCCCGCAGGGAAAAAACAATAATCAAAAACGTCCGAGGTACACAAGGCATGACAAAAGCGGAACGGAAGCAGTTGAAAAAAAAATGGAACGTGCGGTCGGCAAAGATGGCGGTGAGGCGAAGCAAACACTTTTTTCTTTTCAATTGAAGTTTGCTTCGGCTCACGGCCATGCGCGTTTTTTTCAATTGCTGTAGTGAAGCTTTTGGCGTGACTTGTGTTCCGAGGCCTGAACAACTTGTGCGCAGCACACCGCTTCTCCTGGTGGCATGCCGAAGGATGTCTAGCCGTGCGGTGGGATTGTGTGTCGGCAGTGCGGTCGGATGGATTTTATTTCTGCAGTGGGTGGTGCTCGTTCAAGCTCTCTTGTAAATCTTGCAGGTTCAAGTCTCGATACCTTTGTGTGCTTCTCAAATGGGTGTGGCCTGACATGTACTGTACTTCTCTGATTGGTTTGTTCTTGATCCACTCGGCAATGACTGAACTCCTGATCTGGTGAAGGCTCGTCAGTTCGGTGTGCTTCTTCATTAGATCGTGTAAAAGTTTTCTCAATGCTTCATTGACCGTCTGCCCGTTCCCTGCGGTGAAGAACAAACGGTCGCCTTTATCATCTGGATTTTGTTTGACGAGCTGCGGCCTGATCTTGTAGATGTACTCTTGCAATGTGAGTACCTGGTATGCAGCTAATGGCAAAACTCTTTCTGCGAGCTTGATGTTTTTCCGGATTCGTACAGTGCCTTTGACCAAGTTGATATCGGATACTTCAAGGTTGCTCATCTCTGCCCTCATGAGCGCTTGGTTGATGTAGAGTCCAAGTATCGTTTTGTTCCGGAGTTGGTAATCGGTCTGCGGCCGGTAGCTGTCGTAAATCTTTTGCATCTGCTCCGTTGAAAGAAGATTGTGCGGCAACCGGTACACGTGGCCTTTCACTCGCAAGTTGGCAACGGGGTTGTACCTGGCTTTGTCTTGCATGATCATCCCTTCGTATAAATGGCGGATGGCGCGCAAGTGAGTGTTCTGGTTGGCGATGCTGTAATTCTCTTTCTGCTGCTCTCTCAAAAAGCCAAGCACGTCTGCATAAGTACATTCTGTTAGTCCGAGATTTTCTTTTTCAAGCCAAGCCACATAACGCCTGATGCAAATGAGTTTGTGAACGATGGTGCGCTCTCGGTAGCGTTTGTACTTCAGGTAGTCAACGTAATCCTGTTCAAGTGTGGTGCTCAAGCTCATGTGCCAGGTGCGTATAGATTTGGGTAGTGCTCAAAAGGGTGTGGCCTAAAAACTGGCTGATGTAGTCGAACTTCATCCCGCGCTGCATCAGGTGCGTGGCGATGCTGTGGCGAAGTGCATGCAGTCCAATTACTTTTTGCTTGAGCGGCTCGTTCTCTGTTTTCTGCTGTAACCGTTTGAGTGTTCTGAGCAAGGTGTTGTAGGTAATTCGTTTGCCCATGTGGCCGATAAAAAAAGCTTTCTCGCTCTCGTCCCTGATCAGCTTGGGCCTCGAGTGCTTGAGGTAAATTTCAAAATCCTCTTTCTGCCTTTCAACGAACGGAACGTAACGCTCTTTGTAGCCCTTGCCTTTCCGCACGTAGATCGCTTGCTGATCGAGCATTACATCGTCCAGGTTCAACGCTATGCCTTCGCTGCTTCTTAAACCACAGCCGTAATAAACACTCAGGATTGCCCGCTCTCTGATACCGTAATAATCTTCTGTTGTTGCTTGATAAAGTTGCTGCACTTCTTCGATGGTAAGTATTTGCCGGATGTAGGCTACACCTTTTTCGTACATCAGGCTCACGGGCAAATTTCCTTGCTGTGTTTCTTCCAGGTAGTGCGCAAAAAGTTTTAAACATCGGATATAACTGTTCAATGTCTGCGGCCTTAACAAGTTTCCGGTGTGCTTGCTCTTGCGTTCGTATTTGATGTAATCAAAAAATACATTCACGTGCTGCCGTGTCACCTGATCGATGCTGTTGATGTTTCGCGCTTCCGACCAATCAAAAAATTCCTGCAACTGTCGCGGCATCCGTTCGCTGCTGGTCTCACTCAGGTTGATCACTTGCAGCCATTCTTTAAAACTTTCGATGTAGTGTCGATAGGTCATAAATTCTACGTTTACGATGCTGATGATTGACTTTTAAAAAAGACCCCTCTTGCTCCTCCCGTGTGAAACTTGTGAAACTGACTTTTACATGGTGTAACTCGCTGACTGTCTTTGTCCCCAGTTTCACATTTTGGTTTGTGAATGTGGTGTGAAGCTCGTGTGAAACTGGCTCTTGCCGTTCATTTTCTGTCGTAGCTGTTCCAGTTTGCTATCGAGTATGTCAACGCCTTCTTTCAAGAGTTTGTAGTCGTCCCACTCGTTCACCTGGTATTCAAAACCTTGCTTTCGGTTGCCGCCTGTTCTCTTGATATAACCACGGCTTTCGAGTTGAACTAAGTAACGGGCAAGTTTCATCGGGTGCATCCGTAAAGTTTTTCTTAGGTCTTTGGCGAAGAACGAACTGTCTTTGGCGCTTTTGCTTTTCAGGCTCTCAAAAAATTCTCGCTGCTCTCCGCTCAGCTCATCGCTCTTTCTCAGTAGCGTGTCTTTCACTAACCAATTGGCGATGGCGATATCACCCAGGTCTGTTTCGATGTAGCGCGCTCCGGTGCTGTCGGTTTTTATTTCACGCTGGCATTGGTGGTAGAGTGTCACGATCTCGATGAGTCTCAAGTAGTGCATGTTCGTTCTTAGCTTCTTGAACACCATGTCGGGGATGCGAAGCTCGAGCGCGTATGGGTTGATCACTTTGATGTTTTGCAAAAGCCGCTGTGCATTCTGTA
This sequence comes from Verrucomicrobiota bacterium, assembly GCA_018239765.1. GTDB lineage: Bacteria > Chlamydiota > Chlamydiia > Chlamydiales > FEN-1388 > SZAS-7. Next base: position 4,400 of record JAFEGT010000148.1, on the reverse strand, counting down.
AAATCTGCCGCGCTTCCTGTTGCTGCGCTTCGTTCACGATGCCCGCTTTCTGTTTGCGCTGGAACTCCATTACTTCATCCATGTGTTGCGCGCTCTCATCGATGTGGATCAGGAAGGAACGGTTTGCATTGTCTTCGTAGATGCTCTCCTTTGTTGTTGCTCCTGATACACATATCGGGCCTTCGACTGTCAAAACTTTCTGTACGTTGTTGCCCTTCGCGTCTTTGTCGGTGGTGAGCTTGCTGATGCTTTGTTTGCTCATGAACTCTCTCAAGGGCAAGAACGCGTTGTAAACGCCTTCCAAATCTTCGATGAGTAAAACCTTGTGCTCCCAAAATCCTTTCGGGCTGTAGTAAAGTGTGTTCTCGGATAAACTTGTCACCGGTCTCACCGCTTCGGTGGGAAGGCACTCACTTACTCTCGTCTGCAAGTAAGTTTTGCCGCTTCCGGATTTTCCGAAGATGATGGCATGCAGGGGTTCATCCGTTATCCTGGACAAATACAAGAAGAAAAGCAGCAACCCGTTTTTCTGTTCTCCGATCAATCCGCTTTGTGTGATCAGCTTGAGGGTGTGCTTCACTAAATCTTTTCCTTTCAATAATGCGTAGGCTTGCTTCTGCTCCTGTGTGTTCATCTCGTACGCGCGTGGCCGCAAGGCGACAAGCTGTGCGTTGCGTTCTTCCAGTCGGTACGCTTCCAGTTGCTCTGTTAATTCGGTTATCGTCTGCGACACGTGCGGGCTTGGCAACTCTAAACTCTCACTGATGCTTTGCACCAGTTTATTTACCTGTGGGTGGCTGTAGAGATTGCAGTCATCACGATACGTTTTGTATTTATCATTCTTGCTTCGTACGTGTACGCTGATGCGCAAGCGACTTAAATTTTCTTTCTCGATGCCGCCCCACATGGTGATGTGCAAAACCTCCGTTTCAAAAATGATTCGCTCCGGGTTCGATGTGTCGAGCTTCGCATTGAGCGGTGCGGTGATCTTCTGTTCGGGTTGTGGTTGGGTTTCCGGATCGATCTTTTTTGCTGATGCTGGCTTTTCAATTTTCTCCTCGGTGATCTCTGGCTGAACAACTTTTTTCTTTTCAAATGAAAAAATAAATCGCGGGTCGTTCCTCTTTTCGATCAGGTGCGCGAGGATCCCAATTTCATGTCCCTGTGCCAAACTGTTCACGTCTTCGCCTTCCGGTGTGTTGATGCTCGTGATCTTCACACTCGGTTTAAGCTGCTTGATTTGCTCGGTGTATTTCTCGACTGCTTTTTGTCCAGCTTCATCACCATCGAAAAAGAAAATCACTTCGTCAAGCTGCTCAAGCTCTTTGATCGCTTGCTCGTGCTCCTCAGTAAATCCGTTCGTGCCATAACAGGCAAGCGTACCGTACTCGGCTGCGATCTCAGAGACCTGGATTAATGTCGCTGCATCGATGATGGCTTCGGTCAAAATTAATTTCCTTGTTTCCGGATTCGGGTAACAGGGATAAAGCCCTTGCCTGTCCTTGAGGTAAAAATGTTTTTGATCAGTGTCGTTGATGGTGCTGCGGAAGTAAAGGCCACTCACCTGGCCTGATCTGTTTTTCAGAGGAAACACAATACACCATTTACCAAAAACATTGTACGCTTTGTCGTCTTTCGATCTGCCGCTGATCATGGTCGTCTCTCTCAGCAATCCATATTTCACACAGTTGTTGATCAGCGTTTCTTCTTTGCGCTTGCCGTGGTGGAACTGTGCCGTGTTGTAACCAACATCAATAGCATGATGATCTATGGCTCTGCCGGTGATGTAGTCTCTGGCCGGCTTGCTGCTATACACTGCGTTCTTGAAGTAGGCAAACATTTTCGTCAGGAACTGTTCACGGGTCTGCTCTACGGGTGTGCTCACTCCGCTAATCAACGATTGCGCTTTGAGTATCGCGTTGTGTTTGTCGCTTCCTTCTTTGTGCATGATAAAATCAATCACGTCAATGACCTTGCCATTCGTTGGACAGTTGGATGAGAAGCAGTAGCACGTCTGTGTTTTGTGGTACACTTGAAAACTCGGTGTCTTGTCTTCGTGGAAAGGACAGTTCATCTTCCCGTGTTTGTCGGGCTTCAACCCGTAGTGGTCGAGCACTTGTGCTAAACTCAGTTGGGCTTTGATCTCTTGGATTTCCATGCTTTTCGTTTTAGTGGTTGGGGTTGTGTCTCCTCCTGGTTGAGCACCCTGAGAAAATCAAAAAGTATCTGTAGGCTCCGTGCCATCTCTGGAAAATTCGCGGGTAACATTTCGTGCTCGTGGATGATATAGCACTGGTAGAGTTCCAACAGGTACTCGCGAAGCTCTTGCGCGCTGGCATATTCTAACAGGCAATCGAGTTGGTAGATCACTTCCTCGCTGAAGCGCTCTTTCTTCTTGGCCATCACTCCGCTCTTTTCAGTGACCAAAAAATATCTCGAAGCTCTCTGAGGATGGTGTGACGGTTAGGTAGCAGTGTGCTGTAGACTTCTTCTTTACCTGCATAGTTCACCAAGTCGCCCATGATCTCGTCCAATTGGTTGCCGATCTCCTTCGGGTCAGTGTCTTTGGTCAGGTGGTTATCTAATCGCTCGTAGTTGTAATGGTAGCGGTTACTTTCGGGCATAAATCTTTTGCTTTATCAGGTAATGAAACAAAAGTATATTTAATTACCTTTAAAGGCAAATCAAAGAGAGCCATGACTGCCACTAATTGCCTAAAGAAGCACCCAAAGCTAAATTTGTTACTTCACAAAGTAACTCTTATGAAGCTCAACATCGGGGACAACATCAAACGCATACGCGAGGCTAAAGGAATGTCGCAGAAAGAACTCATTACGGCAATCGGCATGGGTGCGCCTATGTACAGTCGCATCGAAACAGGTAAAACCGAGCCTTCGATTTCATCCCTGGAAAAAATTGCAAAGGCTCTTGGCGTAAAACTCTATGAGCTTTTTACCGATGTGGATTCTCACGAAGTAAATTCTCACGATGGCACGCTCATGGAAAAAGTGCGGCTCATTGAAAGTCTCACTGAAGATGAACAGAAAACCTTGTTCACGATCCTCGATGCTTTTGTGGGGAAGAAAAAACTCAAAGACACTCTGTCGTCTGTTCTCAAAAATGTAGCGTAATAAGAAAGCCCGACTCATCATCGGGCTTCGTTTTTTTTTATCACCTGCTGAACTTACTCGATCAACTGACACACGATGTTTGCGAAAATTTCGGATGTGGACATTTTTTTGTTGCCTTTCGCAGTTGGTACTAAATGATATTCCACAGATTGATCTACACCTAAGATGATAACCTTACCTTTAAGAGCTTTACCGCTTTCCTTGTTGCCGTAGAAATGCTCCATGCTGTAAGTCTTAAATTTTCTCGATCGCGCAAAATCTAGCGCCACGACATTTGGATGGGATTTTATGTACGAACGGGTTGCACTCTCATTTAATTGAAGTGCAATGTTCACAGCAAAATGATAGACAGTGGGTTCGTTCTTATACGTGTTACTGATTTGAATTTTTTCAACTTGATTTAAGACCTTACTACTGTTGATTAAATTAACAAATCCCGTAGCAACTTTTTCAGGATATAAAAAACCACAGCCAATTATTTCATCGTATGCTTTACTTCCAAATGGGCGAAGCTCCGATGGCATTAATAACGAACGTGACATGGCTAATTCGCGTGACAATCTCTTCTCGGATTCGGTCTGGCGGATCACCGCTGTCGTATCACCACTATTACTGAAATGATTTGACGGGAACTGCTTTACATCATCGCAGTTTGTTAAATCAAAATTGACACAAATCAATCTTGGATCATTTGCATTCAAAAACTTGATTGCCTTTGTCAGCTCGAGTCGATCGTTTTTAACCGTCAACAGCACCAGCTCCTTTTCAGGTTGCGCTTTCGAGAACAGAACAACCAGATTCAGTATAGATAAGAGAAACAAAGATTTCATGATGGACAGTTTAAGCTATCTTCTACCTGGCACACCAAAATCCAGATTTCTTCTTGGAATCCAATCTGTGTAACAATCACAATATAAGTGAGCATTCACAGCTATGTATATCTGATCCCAGTACTTGCTACTGACTTTCTCTCCGAGCGTTCCATAAACTTGTTGGGCTTCAGGTTGCTTCCCTGAATAGTCATCAAGGTAACTCTTGACTTGGTATCCATACTTTTCAAAGTCCCAGTCATCGCCACTGTCCCAGATACCGTTCTTGTTTGAGTCAGTGTAGTGAATAATCATGGCAGTCGTCTTATCGATATGCCCGTATTCGGTTTCTGTTCTTTGAAATTGCCATACAATATCAAAGTTGCTACCGTGAACTGTTCTGTATGTAGGGTCACCTGGCCCCACAGGACTTGTTAGAACCTTGTCATCTGCTTCGCCA
>JAFEGT010000147.1 GCA_018239765.1 Verrucomicrobiota bacterium | reverse complement strand
AGGTCGTAGTGCCGCCGTAACTACGGCAACGCTACCCAACTCAGGAAGCTTATCAGGTGCGATATTACCATCAATAGCAGCTTCTGATCGCTTATCTTCCGTCAATACAAGCGCCTTTGCAAGTTTAAGTTTTGGCCACATATAGCGGCTTAGAACCATAATAACAAGTAGCGCTACAAGAAATGCGCCAGAAAGCCATGTAATTCTGTTAAGCACATACTGGCCTGCCGCGTTTAATGTTTCACCATCATATGAAACTGATTCTATTCCCGGCACCATCATTCCAGCAAGGCCCATAATCACAAAGATTGCTCCAATAACTCCTAAAATGCCAAGGGTAGGAAAAAAGAACAGCTCAAGTCCCACCAAGGCAAGCCCAAAGACAAATAAAATAGGCTCTAGAATATGTATTGCCTCAAGAGCAAAGCTTGAGAGCAGCACCAAAAAAAGCGCGATAAGTGCAACGGCGCCCGCAAGACCAAAGCCACCAGAAGAGAGCTCCATATAGCCCGATATCAGCAGCACCATAAAGAGCAGCGAAGATACTTCAGGAGATGCTAAAAGGGCCAAAAACTTGGTCTGCCAGTTCATCTGATACTGATCTACCAGGATATTGGCAACCTGTTTAAAGTATGGAATCTCATCTAATGCTGTTTTGCTGAGTGGATAGATGCCACTCTCCTGCTCTTGCAGGGTAAACTGTGGCAAGCTTTTGGGCTGTATGATCATCTCAGCAATGCCATATTCGACAAGTTCTTCTGCATTAAGCGTAAGAAGTTTTCCCTTAGGGCTAATCACCTGGTCTGATGGTTCTATAGTATCCACTTTGATAATTTTGCCATCGCGCTTTACCAAGATAATATCTTTATCTACCATCGCTTCAGCAATGTAGGGATTGCGGCCAAAAAATTTGGCATGGTTTGCAAAATCGGTTCTTAGGGCAGAGTTGACTTTTTCTGATGCGGTCTCCATCTTACCGCCCTCACCGATGGTAATAGGCTCGGCAGCACCCATACTTGCATCATTTGCAGCTACAATATAGCGACAGCTATAGGCAAGCATAGCTCCCGCAGAGATTGCCCAGTTATCAATATAGCAGACGATTGGTATGCCATACTGTGTGTCCATCTCTTTTAAGGCATCTGATATGCGCTCTGCAGCAAACACCTCGCCACCAGGAGAGTTGAGCTCAAGGATGATGGCAGCGGGCTTTGTCTTTTTGTAATGGTCAAGCGCGGTGTTAAAATAGATCCAGGTTGCTTCACTAATAGCTTCTGAGCGATTTTCAAGCCTGATCATGCCGAGGGTTGGCCGTTTTTCATCAAAATGTATATGTTCTTCAAAACCAGCTGCTGAAAGCGTTGAAAAAAGCAGAAGAAAAAGCGCTATCATATACGAAGCCATTGTAAAAGAAGATCTCGGGTCTTTTCAAGTTCATCTTGGCTATGTGCCATAGAAACAAACCATCCCTCATATGGTCCTGGGGGCATATAAACCCCATGCTCAAACATGTAGTAAAAGAGCTTATTAAAGAGTTCGTTGTCCTGTTTTTTGGCATCGGCCTGATTGTTCACCTCTTTAACGCCGCAAAAGAGCGTAAAGAGTGAGTCTACAGAATTGATGCAAAATGGCAGGTCATGCTTCTTTATATACTCGCGTACGGGATCGATGATAATACGAGCTTTTGCATTGAGCGTATCATAAAAGCCTGGCGCTTGGCATAGCTCAAGAGCCTTTAGGCCAGCCTCCATCGCTACGGGATTACCCGAAAGCGTACCTGCCTGGTAGACAGAGCCTTGCGGTGCAAGAACATCCATAATCTCTTTTTTGCCGCCAAAGCCAGCAGCAGGAAAGCCTCCACCCATAATTTTGCCAAAGCAAGAAAGGTCTGGCGTGATGCCATATTTCTCTTGAGCACCACCTAGCGCCACTCTAAAGCCGCTAATCACTTCATCAAAAATCAAAAGGGCGCCGCACTCTTTTGTACGCCGACGTAAAAGCTCTAAAAATGGCTTTGAGGCAGGAACAACACCCATGTTTGCGGCAATAGGCTCTATAATTACACATGCAAGATTGCTGCCGATCTCATCAAAAAGCTGATTGCATGCATCATGATCATTAAAAGGAAGACAGTAAGTAGATGCAAGCATCTCCTTTGGTATACCGCTTGATGATGATTCCTTCAGTCTCGTAACTCCGGAGCCAGCCTGCACAAGAAAATGGTCTGCATGGCCATGATAGCAGCCTGCAAACTTGATCATAAGAGGGCGGTTGGTGTAGCCACGCGCAAGGCGGCATGCGGTCATTGTAGCCTCTGTTCCCGAGCTTACAAGGCGCACGCGTTCGCACGAGGGCATGAGTGTTGTGATTTTACGAGCAAGTTTTTCTTCGATGTTGGTAGTAGCGCCAAATGAAGAGCCCATTTTAAGTCGCTGAATCGCCTTCTCAACCACTTCTGGATGGGTATGACCATGAATGAGCGCGCCCCATGACATGCAGTAGTCGATATAGCTGTTGCCATCAATATCGGTAATATGCGAGCCGCTACCAGACTCTGCAACAAGAGGTGTAATGGCAAGATCACAAAAAGCACGCACAGGCGAATTTACTCCGCCGGGAATCACATCGCACAAATCTTCAAAACATCTTTTACTTAAAGGTCTCTCTCGCATTTGAAATCCGTTTTTGGTTAGAATACCACGCATCGGAAATATTGAGGTAGCGGCAATGCATGTGACTGAATCAAAGATGGCCTGGATCGGTATTATCTTTACCATGCTGGGGCTTGTGACAAGCGTATACTACAACGGCCACATCCTCAAAATGACGCGCATGGAAAATGAGATGAACTGCTATCTCGACCTCAACCAACGCTATCACCAGCTTGTCTATAAGCTTGTGCACAACAAAACGTTTAGACACACAAATAGTGATGATCTTGGCGACGATAAGTATGTGATCTATGAGCTTTTTGACCTCATCGCCACAGTAAAGACGATGGAAAACTACTTTTCTGAAACGGCTCCACAGCTTAAAGCTGACTGGGAACGAAAAATCGACTTTCTTCTTACGAAACCAGCCGTGAAGGCTGCCTGGAAAACACAATCTGCCTACATGAACGACATCTACAGCCCTGACTTTATCGCCTACATTGATGGCACGATACACGCAAAACCTTAAACCTAGATTCGGCAGTTCAAGATGCTAACTAGACACAAGTGCCTTAAGCGCCTCCTTTTGTTGCTCATGAGCGAGCGATGCAACTGCATAAAGGGGCCTGGAGTCAAGAGATTCATGTACTGAATAATCAAGTGCAGAAAACCGTATACCATGAGAAGATTTTTTGTGAGATTCTAAAAACAGCCGAAGGCTGCGTAAAGTATTTCCATGGCCGCTTTTTACTTCTATGGGCAAAATATTCTGGTTTTCTTGATGGAGGTAGTCAACTTCAGCACTGCTATTTTTTTCTCTTCGCTTCCAAAAATAAAGTCCTGCTTTGTTATGAGGATTTGCATAGCATAATAATTCTTGACCAACAAATGCTTCCGCAACATCCCTTCGATTTTCTAAACCTTCTAATGGTTTAAGAAACCATATTGAAATATCAGACCCTAAGATAGATTGTGCAAGAGCGACGTCCAAATAAATGATCTTAAAAAGATCAAAATCTAAATCTGCTCCGATAGGTATTCCCTGGGCCGAGGAGTAGCGAATCGGATGAACAATATTTGCCCGCTCAAGCAGTTGTAGGGCAGGTGCTAGTTCTCTTTTGCGATATTCACCATGAATTTGGCTATAAGAAAATTCTTTCCCTACAAACTGAGGCATTTGACGAAAGAGTATTTCCAGGTATTTCACCTGTGCCTTTCTTGAGTATTTATCAAAATCCTGCTCATAGGTTGAGGCAATCTCTTGAAGCACTTGTAAAGCCCTTGCTGGATCCTTGGTTTCAACCCATCGAGCTACAGACTCTGGCATACCACCAATAGAGAGATATTCCCCCACCTTATCTAAAATCATTGAGTGTATTGGCTCCCCCATGGCAACACCGATTGGATGCTGCAGTATCTCATGCGCAAGCATCTTAGAGCCTGTTGCAACGAGATATTCCATGAATGACATAGGATACATATAGAGCATGGAAATTCGCCCCACAGGAACGCCAACCTTTTCAATTGCAAATTCTAAAAGTGATCCTGCTGCAATTACGTGCAGTTCGGGCAGCTCTTCGTAAAAATAGCGTAGGGCTATAATAGCTTGTGGAGCTTGCTGAGCCTCGTCTAAAAAGAGAAGCGTTTTTCCAGGGATAATTGGTTTTTTGACAAGAAGAGAGAGTGCACGTAAAATTCTTTCGGGGACAAGATCCTTATCAAAAATCTCGATAGCCTCTTTAAGGAGTTCAAAGTTTATCTCCACAAAGTGTTCAAATTGTGTACCAAGCCGCCTGACAGCGTGGGTCTTGCCAACCTGCCTTGCTCCGCGCAGGAGTAGTGGTTTGCGCCAGCGGTCCACCTTCCATTCACCAAGGTGAAAATCAATGATTCTCTTAAACATGGTTATTTTCCAAGGGTAAATCGAGTATTTTCTGGTTATATTCTAACCCAAAAATACCATTTGTCTGGCTATTTTCCAAGGTAAAATTTTATAAATTTTGGTTGTTTTCCAAAGCACACGCAATAATTAGTTGAGTTTAAACCCTTTGCCTAAACACGTGAAGAGAGGGGGGATATTTTGAATGCCGAAATGCCAACCCTGCCCCGAATACCGTTCACTCAAATAACAACAGGTTAATAGTAAATGACTATGGAAACTCTCAACGATTAAAACGATATAACGATATGAATGATAAGATAAAAAAACAAAAATAGCCAGTGCTCTGTACTACTAAACCGCAAACAATTAAACTTTCTAATTATTATCATTTCTATCGTTATATCGTTCTAATCTTTAGGTTGTTAAGATTAATTGAACGACATTGACCGTGACCTTCGTTTTTTTATACCCAAAACCTTAAACATGCGTTCGCAACACATTTTGAACATCGTGAAGAGCCTTTGCAAACCGAGATCCCGGCTTAAAAATGACATCTGGCGATGTTGTTGCTTGTGCCTCTAGAGGCTTTTTGCCTTTAGGAGTAATGAGATGCACCTGGTCATAACCAACGAGCTCTTTACGGGTGTTAATGTGGGTGGGCATAGCACCGCTCACGCAGCTATGATCACACGCTCCAAGATTGTTTGCTATTACATCTGAAGTATCGTTCATATCACCCAACAGAAGCATCGGTGCATCCTTAAGATTTTTTCGGATGTGATCACCAAGGAGATTTGCCTGACCTTTTTCCACATGGGTATTTACAAGGGATATTTTTTCGCCAGTTTTGCGATCTTCAAACTCAAACGTATTCACATACTTGTTTTTATTGGTGTAGGGAGTAGCAGGCTTCACATCTACCTTAAACCGCTTTGCATTATAGATACAGGGGCCCTCACCTGAGCCCGGAGTTATTTGAAATTCTTTCGGCAGATTCTTTTTAATAAGCGCTAGAAGCGATGGCGAACATTCTTGAAGAGCTATTGCATCGTGACCTGCGTTAATCATCTCCACAATTTGGCTACAGATACGCTCTTCTCTTTCTTTTTGACTCAGCGTTGTAACATCACTTCCCTTAAGGCCTTGGTCATTTTTGTTTGTGATGTAGCCCATAGCGTCCTGCTTCAGCACATTATAGCTTGCAAATTTTAAAGGTGAACTATGCTCGAACACAACCTGCCCGCTTATGGGTAGATGATCAGATGGCCATCTATAGTTATTACCAAGTGCTGTCGGCATTTTTCGTACAGGAAGGGGCTCATAAGGCGGGCTCTCAGGAAGCACACCAACAGATCTTGCCACATCTCCGATCTTTTGGCTTTCACGAGTTTCCGGATTGACAGTTACGTATCTCGAACGATGATCAAGTTTTGAAAAGAGGGCAACAAGTGCTGGTATAACAGTTATGGTGCCTAGTATACGCAACACGTTACGCCCAACGGCTCCCGCATTAAGTCGAGATTGAGTGACGTTTGCATCCCCTACTGTGAAGGTCTTTCCCCATCTCGTACCCTCAATTTGAAAGAAGCTCTCTCCAAACGAATGTAATGGGTTTGAGCTAGTTGTAACAAGTCGGCTAAAAAAGGGCATATTTTCCATAGAAGATACTCTTTTGTTATTACGTAACAGGTAACATTAAAATATTTCCCTGTCAAGCATTATGGAGCGCCTTATTTATCTCGGGCTCTGCTGCCATCTGGTAGCGGAAAGTCTTTTCGAGATGGCCTTGGTGGCGGCGGCAGTGGACGTTTGCCCTCTCGGCTAATGCCTTGATTTTCTTGGCGAGATGCACCTGTTGGAGGTGCAGGCGGGTTGCGATTTGGTGGCTTTGACCGTGTTGGTGTGGCAGTGTTTGTCATGTCCCTAAAGAGATTAGTAAGTTTTTGTATTTTACTTTCTACTACTTCTAGACTCTGTTGCAGACGTGTTTTTTCCGCTTCGTTGTCTGGTCTCTGTTCCTTGGAATCCTTTAAAGCCGAAATAAGAAAATCTTTTCCCTGCCCTAGCAGTTTAAGTTCTTTGACTATTTTGTCTGGGGTATCAAGGGGCTCTTTCGAATC
>JAFEGT010000146.1 GCA_018239765.1 Verrucomicrobiota bacterium | reverse complement strand
AAGGGTGACTCCAATTTTTCAATCTTTTCTTTGGTTTCTTCAAGATTAGGACCGAATGAAAGCTTGCGCTTTGTCTGAGTGTCAGACTTAATCGCAAGCATGCAGAGGCCCCCAGAAAGACCACCCGTAGGAGAGGTTTCAACAGATAACATATACTTTTTCCTTATTATAACGAAAAGTGCTCACCAAAATAGGTGTGACGGGCATGCTCGTTTGAAACAAGCTCTTCAACAGTGCCAGAGAGCAGCACTCGCCCATCACTTACAAGATAGCTTCGATCGACTACAGAAAAAATCTCTCGCGCATTGTGGTCGGTGATTAATATGCCGATATTCTTTTTGGCTAAGATTTTTACAATATGCTTTACCTCTTGTATCGCTATAGGGTCGATATTCGCAAAAGGTTCATCCAGCATAAGACAGGTTGGATTTGTTACGAGTGCACGTGTTATTTCGAGCCTACGCCTCTCACCACCAGAAAGGGTGTTGGCTCGCTTTTTTGCAAGATCCTGTAGATGCAGCTCCTGCAAGAGCTCCTTAAGGCGAATTTCTCGCTCTTCTTTAGAAAGCTCTAAGGTCTCAAGTATGCACATGATGTTATCTTCTACAGAAAGCTCACGAAAGACCGAAGGCTCCTGCGCCAAATAGCCAAGGCCCATCCTGGCACGCTTATCGATAGGAAAGTTGGTTATATCAACATCATTAAAAAGGACTTTACCGGCATCGGGACGTATAAGCCCGATAATCATATAAAATGCAGTCGTTTTACCAGCACCATTAGGACCTAAAAGACCGACGATTTCGCCAGGAGCTACCTGCAGCGATAAACCATTAACAACGGCTCTACCGGAATAGGATTTTTCAAGACCTTCTACTACTAATCCTGCCATCTACTCTTCCTGTAACTACTCTTCTTGTTGATATTCTATATTTACAGATCCCGCCGCCTGCACATCACTTACGACGTATTCAGATTTTCCTGCCATTTTTTTCATGATCACACGCATTGAACGGCTCATGGTCTTTACAGGGCCCTCTTCTACGCGCGTCGTATATTCAACCTTATGGGGGCTCGTTGCCGTAAAGACCCCTTCAAGCGTCTCGCAGTTAATATCAGCCTCTTCTGCTGTGAGTATGCTGCCATCTTTAAGCACTGCTACAACATCTCCATAGAGCAAAATTCGCTGAGGATTCATCCGCCCCTTCATCAAAATTACGCCCTTTTGGCAGGCAAGGTCACCAAACTCATGAGCAACCTTAATGGCACCTGCCATACGTATCTGTTTGCCGTCATAGTCGACATTTTCAGCTTCTATCGAGGTACGTCCTCCAAAGAGAAGCGGTGCATAAGCCAATACAAACAATAGCAGGATTCTCATATGCCCCCTTCGGGCGTAAACCAAAGTTTTAATGATTCGGCACTTAACTGCTCTTTACTGTTTGGACCTGTAGCATAAAATGACATTTTACTTGCCACGCCTACAGATTCCGGATTATCTCCAAGAGGTTGCTCGAGGGGTTCATGCCCATCTGCCACAAAGGTCCAAAACTTTACACCAGAGGCCAATAGCTGGTGTGTCTCAAAATCATACCGTGCTTCGTCTGCTTCAAAGTAGCGATAGCGCTGCTTTGGCTCCATTGCATCGGTATAAAAAAGCTCCTGCTGTAAATAGCCTCTTGCATTATAAAAAGTTTCCACAACATGCATATGGGGCTTTTTAGAAATCACAGATATTGTAGAACGTTCGGCCTTTATATCAAAGAGCCGTCTTAATGGCCCTTCAGAAATGTATATCTGCTTACACACAAGATGGCGCGACTGCTGGGTAAGCTCATGGGCACCTTTACGCATCTCGTGACGTATTTTATGAGGTGATGACTCCTCTAGAGTTTTAAGCTCGTTTCCTTCTGTTGTTGAGGCCATTTTGGACTTTACAACAAGCGCCGAGGCGCATGCTATAAGCACACTCAACCAGAAAAAAAAGGGACCTTTATACACAAACTTCATATATCGCAACTAGCTGCTTGATAAGGTCTGGAAGCTCTTTAAATGGATATACTGAATCTCGATCACTCATCGCCTTTTCGGGGTTTGGATGGGACTCTATAAAAATAGCCTGCACACCTGCAGCAATAGCTGCTTTTGCGAGTGTGGGGATAAATTCACGTTGGCCAGAGCTACTTGTGCCATTGCCTCCAGGAAGCTGTACAGAGTGTGAGGCATCAAATGAGACTGGATAGCCAAATCGCTGCATGATAGGGATTGCTCTCATATCGCTCACAAGGTTATTGTAGCCAAAGCATGTGCCGCGATCGCAGAGAATAATTTGGTTATTTCCCGCGGAAACTATTTTCTCAACGACATTACCCATGTCGTGAGGGGCAACAAACTGCCCTTTTTTAACATGAAGCGGCTTTTGGCTTTTAGCAGCCGCTACAATCATATCTGTCTGGCGGCAGAGAAATGCTGGAATTTGGAGCACATCGAGGACGCTTGCTGCCTGCGGAACCTCTTCTGGGGTATGGATATCGCTAATAACAGGCACGCCAAATGTGGTTTTCACCTTCTCAAGTATGCGTAAGCCCTCATCGAGCCCAACACCTCTAAATGAGTTAATTGAGGAGCGGTTAGCTTTATCGTAGGATGATTTAAATATGAAGTTTACATTAAGCTTCTGCATCATCTCACAAAGGGTCTCAGCACAAAAAAGTGCATGGTCCTCGCTTTCGATAACACAGGGGCCTGACATGATCGTAAGCGGTTGATCCTTGCCGACTAAAAACTTTCCAATTTTTACTTTATTCACAGTCACCTCATAACGATAAGAGGCTTATAAGGATAAGCTAAAAAATGTTAATCTTCTACAAAAATGCATAAATCGTGTATTGTTGTTTACCTCAAGAGCTCTTGCAACACCCAAGACATCGGAAAAAATGATGATTTTGATCAGGTTTGCCCAAAGCTCGAGTGATATGATAGATCTTAAGGACTGATAGCTCAGTGGATAGAGCACCCGCCTTCTAAGCGGGTGGTCGTAGGTTCGAATCCTACTCAGTCCGATGTTACTTGGTCAATTTTCACCTTCCGTACAGACGTTTGCTGCCGCAGACTCCCTTTTGTCTCAAAGCTTTAAAAAATTAAGTAATAGAAAATGCTTTGATGCAATCAATAATGCCCTCTTACAATGCATACGCGATGAGGCTGAGCCCTGCTTTTTACTCCCTGCTGTGATTGACTTTATCACCCGCGTGAATAGCAAAAAGATTCTTTTAGAACCCTACCGCATGCAGAATTTTGAGTTTTGGCTTAATCACTACAGCAACTGTACAGCTGAAGAAAACAGCCATATTCGCAGCAAAATTGTGGGTAAAAAGGTACCACGAGAAGAATATCAGTGCTTTTTTCCCATAGGCATGAATAAAACACTCACGGGCTCGCATTTTGTAGCTGCTCACCTATCACCTGATGTTGACACAACAATTGCCTCATTCTGGGGTTGGGTGGATGCTTTTGGCGCTCGCGTAGGCAGTGGTGTACATACCTGGGCACTGCCTGGTCAGATTACTGATAGCCACCTCAAAATGCTCTTTCAGACACTTTTTAAAGGTGACATCTTTACCACTATCGCTAAAGAAACGCCAAACCTCTCGCTCACAGCCTTAGATCTTGTTTCAAAGAAAGGCTCAAAAGTTATTATCGTAGATGACAAGGGCAATTATAAAGGCGATTTACGCCCAAGCGATACTGTTGCTGTAAACCAAGTAACAGAGGCTTTTTATAGCCTTGTGCGCTGGTTTGAGCATACCCTCTACTACCGACTTATCAGCGCCTATGCCAATGGCTATAGAGGCAATGTTTTTAACGAACTTCTTGAAACAGAGCTATCAGAGAGTGATGCTGCAAAAGAATTCACCGACCTACAAAAAACCTATGTTGAACGGTTTGTGAAAGATGTACTTCATCTTAAAGATGAAACATTTAAAGAGCTCTTTCATACACTTAACATCAAGCTACCTGAATACAGCTACGTAGAAGCAAATGTGTTTAAACATCTTGAAGTACTGTTTAGAGCACTTGCCGATGCATCAGCCGCCTGCAGGACATACCTTGAGCGTCTAGATATTTTACTCGCTATTAAAGAAAAGGTTCTTGGAATTGGACCTCTCTTCATCACCCTCAAAAGCGATGTAGAAGAGATCCGTAGCAAGATGGCAAGCCACGATTACCTTACCGTAGCAATCCCCGAAGAGGATGACAACTGGTTTGCCGTTGGCATTGTCTCTAGCGCCGATGTGAACCGCAAAGTACTTGGCACAGTGTCGCTTCGCGATTTTTCAAGCGAGCAGGAAACCAAAATGGCTCCCTACCTTGAAGTGGTAAGCGTTATAGACCATCATAAGAGCGACATTAAAACTTCAAGTGCCTCTACGATTATTGTAGGTGATGCGCAGTCTGCTAACACGCTTGTTGCAGAACAGGTATTAAAGCTAAACGAGCGCTATAGCCTCCTTGGCATGAGCCAAAAGGCCATTGAAAAAGAAAAAAACAGCCTACAGGCTCGTGCAAAAACCGTCGATGAGCTCAAACGGCTACAGCGGCTGCTCCAGCTTAGTGTAAATGCCAACAGGCAAGATGGCTACTACATCCATCCAATGCGCGAATATAGCGAATACCTTTTCTTTCTGCTTGCGATCTTGGATGACACTGACCTGCTCACAAAAGTCTCCAAACGAGATCTTGACGTAGTGGCAAAACTTTTAAACCGCATGAAGTCAATTGCAACTCAAAGCGAGATAGAAATAGTCTCTGAGGATAATCTCGACAAGATTCTTCAGAATGAAGATATGCACTCGCTCTATAAAAATATCTACGCTCATAAAGAAAAAGAGGTAGAGGAAAACCTCGAGAAGCTCACTACTTTTGCCGACACCAAAGAGCAAAATCGCTGCGCAGAAGTTGGCCAGACAAAGCTTTTTAGCACCAACATTGCCTCATTTCAAAAGCATAGAGAAAAGCTGCAAAAAGAGTGGCTTCGCCGCTCTAAGAGCAACTTTGAAAAGAAGCCTCATATAGATCTCTACATGCAGATGATCACAACCATCGCAACGGCAGACGAGGTGCATCAAGCTCAAGCTCCTGAATGGAAGCATCAGGATGAGCTCTGGATCTGGATTCCACCCACACAGACGGCGACAGAACATCTTGTAAGCTTTTTAGGTGCCTTTAGCGCCTCACAAACTGCAGCCTTTACTGTCGAGGTTGCGAACCGTGAAGCCGATCTTCTCTTTAGCCAGAACTTTCCCCAGGCATCCCGCATACTGAAGAAGGACCTTTTGCCCTTTGCCATCCTGCACTACAAAGCTGGCCTTTTAAACTCTAGAAAAGCCCTCATCACGCCCTACTTACCCCGCAGTCTGTAACTACAGAGCCTTTTGTCTAAAGCTTTCGGGCGATTCTGTAGAGGTCAGGGCGAGATTCGAGGCCCAGCTTATTTTTGGCAGATTCGAGATAGTGCTCCACAGTGCGCTCTGAAAGGTGGAGCTCTTTGCCAATCATCTGATAGGTGTAGCCATCTTTTAAAAGGACAAGGCACTCCTTTTCGCGGCTCGAAAGGCTTAGGAGATTGCCACAGCCAGAGACAGCCAAAAGAGCTGTGCGATCGAGCGTGGCTGATTTTGCATTTTCGGTTTTTCCAAAAGCAGAAAATGGCAAGCCCTCAGAAATCACATCAAGAAGAGTTCGATCTAACTGATCAATAAAATGATCCATAAAGCTTACAAAGAGCTCTTTTTCTTGTAAAAACAGGTTGTAGAGCGGTTTTTTTGCAAGCAGACCTGAAAAATAGCAGTTTTCTAAATAGCCATTGTGGTGGCGCGATAGTATCATTCCATGATCCATCTGAAAGCGTTTGGCACGCTCCTTATAAAACTGATCTGAGCCTGGAAATGGCCTATCACAAAACCAGAGTTTCATCCCCTCCGGCACGCTCTTTTTGGTATCAAAGGTTGGCTCATGTGGAATCATTTCAGATTCTAACAAAAAATGGTCCTGATCGGCGTTTGAGGTAATCCAGCTTGCCCTGCCATCATCATAGAACCTTCCGTAGGCAAATACAGAGATATCCAGGAGGCTGGTAAAGTCCTTAGAAAGCTGCTTTACACGCCCTTCACAGCGCGTTAGGTCTTTATAAAACTGCTTTAGCATGCAAAACCTCAATTTCGGGGGATTTTCCCCCTAATGTTTCATTTCGGACTCTCCTATACTTATTGGAAAAATAAGGAGACTCTTATGTTACATCCGCAAATAAGTGTATTATCTGCACATTTTAATTTATATTATGACATCATAGCACATTCGTCTGATGCTTTTCCAGGGCTTTTACGCACCTGCTCTGGAATGGCTAACCCACATACAAACATGGTTATAGGCCTACCAAGAGGTGATTGGGACGAAGAAATCACTCGCCAGATCGACTACTTTACTACACAAAAGGTACCATTTGTCTGGTATATCGATGAAAAAGCAAATGAATTTTTTAACGAAAGACTAAAAGCGCATGGCTTTACTGAAGCTGGAACCTTTCAAGGGGTTATCGGCTCGCTTGATAGGGAGTTTATACCCTCAGCAATTCACGTAGAAGAGGTAAAAGATGGAGCAGACCTCGAAGCGTGCATGGCGCTTATTGCTACTACTTTTGGAGTAGATCAGGAGCAGTATACCAAGGCAATGACGAGCGATAAACGCCTCTATCACTGGGCCGCAAAGGTAGATGGCAAGATTGTTTCATGCCTTACCACGCTTATTCACGATGGGGCGGTGAGCTTCTGGAATGGGGCAACAGTAACAGATATGCGCCGCCAAGGCTTTAGTACTGCCCTCAGAATCCACGCGCTTAACCACGCAAAAACTCTTGGCTGCCGCGTTGGCACCTCGTATCTTATGGGCGATGCCCTTGCGCTTGGTATATGCAAAAACTTAGGTTACGAAACTAAATGGCGATTTCAGGTTTTTAAGAAAGCTTAAACCTTTAACGGGATACAAGAAAGAAGAAATTGAGTGCGAATTTCTTGAAGAATGTTTTGTTGCTCATCTTCTGAAAGAGTGCTTACGGCAGCTTTTGGATATTCTCGTAGCTCAGCTCGACTTGAGGTCTCTCTTGGAAATGGGTCCCTACGTGCTGGAGCTACGGGAGCTACTGCTACATCAGCAGGAGAATCCCATCGGCTTGTGGGCGATACATGATATCCAGAAAGTAATGCGTTTATTTCCATGTGCGCAATTATAACAATTTTGTAGATTTACTCAAAAGTAAAAAGAGCACCTACTTTCTTCAAAAATGCAATTTTAAAGAAGGCTAAAATTGAGCAGCGGTAAATGTCTCGGGCAAAAAGTGCTAGTAAGCCGTGCTACTGAGCAACTTCTGCTTCGCTTGCAGATTTTTCGTCTTCGATAATCTCAAGATTAACACGAATGCCGTTTCTGCTTGCAACTGACATAAGCAATGTACGGATGGCATTAATAGTTTTGCCTTTTTTGCCGATAATTTTGCCTATATCACTTTTTTCCACAGCTAATTCGATAATCAGTGTCTGCGTTCCGCCTACCTCATTGATCTTTACTTTATCTGGATTGTCGACGAGGTTTTTTACTATGTAGGCTACAAATTCTTTCATATTTCACTTCCGTAGTTGTTAGGAACCTCACTTGGTTCTTAAGCTCATCTTAACTAGCGGGTGAATTAATGTCTAATGTTCCAAGAAAAATGTAACCGGCCCATCATTAATAAGTTCTACCTGCATTTTAGCACCAAATCTGCCGGTTTGAACAGAATAGCCGAGGGCGGCGTTCATTTTTTTGATAAAATCTTCGTAAAGGGGCATGGCATGCTCTGGGCGAGCGGCCTGGATAAAGTCTGGCCTTCTGCCACTTAAGCAGTTGCCATAGAGCGTAAATTGGCTGATTACAAGGAGACCAAGGCCGAGATCTTTTACGCTTAGATTCATTTTACCGTCATCATCTGCGAAAATGCGTAAATTGACAATTTTATCTACAAGCCACTTTGTCTCTTTGTCGCTATCGCTATGTTGAATGCCGAGTAATACTAAAAGACCCGCGTCAATTTTACCAACGATTTCGTCCTCAACTGTCACTTTTGCTTTCGCTACGCGCTGTATTACGGCTCTCATGCTTTATGATCTCTATAAAATGAGCCATATCTTGCGGAACAGGCGCATTTAGTACAAGGTCTTTACCTGTAATCGGATGGCAAAATGTTAAGCTTGCTGCGTGTAAAAGC
>JAFEGT010000145.1 GCA_018239765.1 Verrucomicrobiota bacterium | reverse complement strand
GTAGTTATGGCAACGGATTTGAAAGGTATTGGCGATATGCTCCGCTCACGCAGAAAGGAGCTCAATATGTCATTGAAAGACGTAGAAAATTCAACGTCTATTCGATCTGGCTATCTGCAGGCTATCGAAGAGGGGCAGATGGAAAAGCTTATTTCTCCAATCTACGCCCAAGGGTTTGTTAAACAGTATGCGATCTACCTTGGCCTTGATGGCGAGCGACTTGTCGCTGACGGTGGCGAACTTTTTAAAAAACCTATTCATCAAGATTTTGCCTATGGTATCGGCACCCTTGAGCCTCGAGGTAATCACGGTGCTGGCGTAAAGTGGATGCCAGGTTCGCTCTGGATTGTAGCCTTTTTCGTCGTCATGATTGTTGCCTATTATGTAGCGCGTATGCTTGAGGTGCTATGATTCGTACATTTCTATCTGGCCTACTCGTTGGTGCAGCCGATATTGTTCCTGGTATATCTGGTGGTACTGTAGCTTTTATCATTGGTATCTACGAAGAGCTGTTGGCAAGCATCGCAAGTTTTTCTTTTTCACTACTTTTCCGCGGCGAAATAAGACAATTTATTAAACAGGCTCGCTGGAAGTTTTTATCGCTATTTGTGCTGGGTCTTGCCTTTTCGATTATCACCCTTGCAAAGGTTTTTCAGTACTTTCTTCATGAGCCAACCCTGCGCCCGCTTCTCTATTCTGCGTTTATGGGGCTTGTTGTGGGCTCAAGCATATTCTGCGCACGCCTTTTATCAGGCTATAAGGTAAACACCTTTCTCTACATGGCAGCAGGCGCACTGTGTGCCTACTTGCTCACCGGCACTGATCTGACTCCAGCTGGTGGCACTGGCTATGATGTTAACGCGCTTTGGGTTGTTGTGTGTGGAATTATGGCAATTTCTGCCATGCTGCTTCCGGGTATTTCAGGAAGCTATATTCTCAACATTGTTGGCATGTATGGGCCAATACTTGCAGCTCTTGTTGCCTTCGTAGATGGCCTTAGGGCTGGATATTGGGACTGGCCTGCCTTTAAGGTAGTAGCAAGCATGGTTTTTGGTGTTGCTCTTGGCGCGCTCTTTTTTGCACGTGTTGTGCGCTATCTTCTTGCAACCTACCGTGAGGCAACTCTTGCAGTGCTTGTTGGCTTTATGGTTGGCGCGCTCCGGGCTGTATGGCCATTTTGGAGCTACTGCTACGATGCCGATCTTCATCGCATTCAGGTGATCGATCCGATACTGCCTGAATTTGCAAGCATCAGCTTTATACTATCCTGTCTCTTTTTTGCTGCGGGGATTGCTTCAGTCTTTTTTGTTGAAAAGCTTGCTCGTCGCACTCAGCCTGCATAAAAAATTCTTGCATAACAGAATTCTTGCATAACAGAATTAAAGTAGCGGCAAGATTTCTTCCCAGCTAATTTGCTGCCCCTGTAGACATTTTAGTACAGCATCTGCAAGGGGTGAGTTTTGTATCTCTGAGGGCAACCTATATTCGTGATAGTCTTTGTCTGTAACAGGTAATTCGCTCAGAAGGTCGACATAGTGGAAATTTGATGGGGGAGTATCTACTTCAATAGCCAAATTATAGATCTTGTTTACTAACAGGCCAAAGGCAAACATATCCCATTTTTTCGCTCGTGTAAAATCGAGTGCATCAAAATAGGGACCTCTATATTTCTGTATTTCTGGCGGAGAGAGCTCGTGCATGTAAATGGGCTGCTTTACAACTCGCTTTCTTTTAAATTCCTTATCAAGATTATGTGTGGTGAGATCAAATAAAAGCGCCCCTTCTACATCGCAAAGTACTGGTTCGTTAGCTTCTGTCAGTAAGATATTTTTTTCATTGATATCGCAGTGGACTATGCCGAGATCATGTAGATGGGCGATTGCCGCTGCAATCTGAGGCATCGCCTGCCTTTTCATTTCGTTTGAAAGGTTTTTAAAGCTTTTGGGGTAGTATTTTGAAAATATCGCAACACCCTGCTCACCACTTTTTTTTGTGTAGGCAAAGATGGTCCCATGAAGCACGTTGGCTTTTGCGGGCCCCTGGCTTGCCTCTATTTTTGCAAAAATAAGAGGTTCGGTTGTTATGCCATTTTTGGGGTTTCTTACAACGTTGCGCACGTAACGCTCTTCGGTCACCATACCGGTTGCTAAAGAGACCTTTTTTATGATCTTTGCCACCTTAAACTGGCCAGAGCCAGCAATCTGAGCTGGGTCGCTCTTTCGTAAATTCAGATATCGTTTTACCGGTTCTTGATTATCTTTTGGATCTATAACTTCAGTATAGGAGTGATCTCGGTCATCGCGATAAATTTTGGTTACTACGTACATGTTCTCTAGCTCTTACGTTGCCTTTATCTCTATTTTCGCAACAGTAAGACTTTTTGGCAGTCGAAAAAACAACTTTTGCGGCAGTTTGTCTACTAATTGCTGATGGCATCTTCAATCATAAGTCGAGCAGCTACTGCCGAGATTCTTTCTTGTGGATCTTTTTGGGTAAGCTGTTCTGTTAAAGAGTGTAAAAATTGGATGTAGTCATCTTGTGGATCGAACGTTACTGTCATCTCTTTAATAAGCATGCCAAGGGCGTACAGGTCCATTTTTGGGAGTTGGCCAGGGGGTATTCTTTTCTTCTCAAGAAGCTCTGGAGCTGTGTACTTTTCCTCTCCATAGGTAGCTCGTTCCCATTTTTCGCCCTGAGTAAAGGCCTTTGCATATTCGTAGCCTGCAAGATGTAGGTTGCCGTCGTTATCAATAAATATTGATGTTTGTTTGAGATTGCCATGAACGATCTCGGCTTCGTGTAGAGTTTCAAGAGCTTTGAGGATTTCAAGAACCACATAGAGCAAATCACTTGATTTAACACGGCTACCTGCGAGCGCGTCTTCCAGTGAGCGCTCATACCCTATGGTAATAAATGACTTTTTCGTGATTTGACCTTTTTTAGTATCGTATGAACCGAAGAATTTTGGAAAAAACCAGCTATCTTTCGGATTTATTCTCGATTCAAACAGTACATAATTTTTGTGCTCGTCAGCATTGAGTGTGTCAGCTGTTACATGTTGAAAGGCTCGGTGTGCCTCAAATGTAACAGCATCTGTAACTTCGTTACGTTGCCATTTTACAACAATAGCTCTTGTAGTTCGCAGTTTTTCACTTCTATACTCGGGAAGCTTCTCTTTTGTTTTTAGATGAATAACAGCATATTTATTTGCAAAATCAAAATGCACTGTGCGGGGAGTGTAATCGTCTTTTTTTTCCGTTTTACTCGATTTTTTACCAAGCGTTTTACTCGAATTTTTACCAAGATTGAGAACATCGTAGGTGATAAGGTCTGAGAGAGCAAAAATTTCTTCTTCGGTAAGTCTATGAAATTTCTTACCAAGATCAGTAAGTTTTTTAGCCAAAATTTGGTCGCACTCAGGCTCTTTTTTTACAAGTGCGAGCCTATTCATGCGACTATTGAGTTCTTCGATGCTATTTTGATCCTGCGGCCTTGCACGTGGTGCTGGCTGTGGAATCGGTATAGGTTTGGATTTCTTTACTTTTTGCTGTGCTGGGATATGCACTACCTGAGCCGCAGCAGCTGGGGGCTGTTCAGCTGGTCCAGATGCTCGGAAAAAATTAATAAATCTATCAAATCTACTTGTTTCAAATCTATTTGGTTCAAAACCGCTAGAGTTCATTATTATATCCTTATATTAAAGAATATAATACTATAATTGGTAATTATATGCAAGCTTTAAGTTGCTTATTCACAATGTGATATAAATAGAGGTGCTATTAGAGTTTACACATCAACTTTAAAGCCGAGCTCGACGTCGCTCGCGGGAATACCGCCCCTAATACCAAAGTTGACGCGCTCCATTTCGCGCACAATGATTTCGATATGGTCGGCAGGGATGCCAAAAGGTGCTAGATTTTCAACGATCGTTTTATAGAGAAGCGCCTTTGCCTCTTTTGAGCGTCCCACAAAGCAGTCGATTGTGATGTGGGTAAAGAGCTCAGGCTTTGGGAGTGCACAGGCAAAGCGGTGCGCTGCATGCACAATAAGTCTAACATTTTTATCCTGCGGGCGTGTTTTGAATGAAGTCAATAGGGCATTATGGACAGCCTCGATAATGGCGATTTCTTCGCTTTGGCTATACGCTTTTCTTACTTCAATTAGAACGCTTGGCATTTTTCACTCTCTATTGCAGTAAGTTACATTTTATATAAAACCAGATTTTTTTATATCGAAAAATCGCTAAGTTGACGACACTGAGGCCAGCCTATTGTGCATTGGTTTTCTCGTCAAGAAAGTTGACTCCAGCCCCAGGCCCCTAGCCCTATTAAAGCTCCGCCAGGGGCGGCTCCTACG
>JAFEGT010000144.1:586-5019 GCA_018239765.1 Verrucomicrobiota bacterium | reverse complement strand
GATATGTCGGCCCTTCAGGCCTTAGTATACTGATGCAACACTAGTTTTTTTGTTAGAGGCTCATGATCCTAGTTAAAAAAAGAGGGTGCCTAGGTGTGTGTGTTTAAAACTGTCGGGATATTTTAGACCTATGCCGAGTAAACGGTCGAGGTTAATGTGGCTAAACCAGATTATGGCAAGTAGCAGCAAAAGGGGCATACTAAAATAGAGGCTCGCTCCAAGTAAAAGCGCTGACCACAACTCTGTGTGAAAAATGTTGTACAGGCTGGCGCCGGTTTTGGGACCAACAACATAACCTAGCAGGCTGACATCTGGAATCAAAAATGTGGCAAAGAATAGCATCCATGAGCCATCTAAATATGAATAGACGTAAAGGCAAACACAAAACAAAAACAGCGCCTCAAGCCGTAGCAATACTGTAGGTTTTGTAAGAATGTTTTTGCTCTGTAATTGACTCATCAGTTTTTCCTACTTTGGGTTGTACTTTATTTGATTTTTTTTGAGAGATAACAGCCGCTCCACCCCCCAACTGAGCCATATGCCAATGGCAGTGTACGTTAGAGCAAAGTGTGCAATAGCCATACTGGAAGCGTTTGGATTTTGTTTAAATGACACTGTATTTGTAGCCAATAAAAATAAGCCTATGAGGGATAAAATCAGATATAGAGCTTTCATTTTCCAACTGTGTAATTCGGAGACCTCCGATATAAAAACATTCAGCCATAACCCCAAATTAACCCCAAGGATAAGTGAGCTAAATATGAGAATTTTAAGTGAGGGATGAATAATCAAAAAAATAGCAGGCACTAAAAAGGCCACTGCTAAGGCTTTGTAGCGAGAGAGCGATTTCACCCACACTTCTATACGTGTATGATAGGCAGTATAGATTGCAAGAAGCAGCAGGCCAATGGCCCAGCCACCTAGAATATCTGTAATAAAATGCACTCCTAAATACACCCGAGAAAAGCTAATAAGCAGAACATAGATTATGCACCCGAGAACAGGCCAAAACTTTAACGTAGAAATGATTACAAGACCTGCTAAAAGAAGGTGCGTTTGTGCAGCCCCGCTTGGAAAGCCAAAAGAGTGCAACGTTATAAGTCCAAGAGATGGATCAAGTTGGGATGGTCTTGGTTGCATAAATAGGTCCTTGGCATAGTTATTTACTATGGCACAAAACAGCAAAAGGTAGATGAGACGGACGCCCCATTTTCTGCCATAAACACCCCAAATGGTGGGCAGCACAAGGAAGTAGAAATAGTCGGTATCAAAAAAATTTAGAAGCGTAAAAAAATAGTCGCATATCGGATTACGAATGAGCTGCAGCTGTTGCAGTACGCTCATTTCCCATACGTGCATAGTATCAAATAATGTTTCGAGCATAAAGATCTCAGGTGAATGTGAGATAGCATAGCAGATACCAGCATAAAGTGAAAGGTATCTGGGCCCCATCAATAGCGTCAACTTAAAAGAAATTCTTGGTCTTATTCTTGGTCTTATTCTTGGTCTTGGGAGCCTCTTGTAAAACTCGTCCCTTGCCCGTGCCCCTGCCCTTGCCCCTGCCCCCTAATTTCAATTATTCCACTAAAGCCCTCTTGAGGGCGTCATTATAACGCCCCTAAAAGGGGCTCTGTTGGAAAAAAATTAAAATAAATCAGGCAAGGGAAGAGTTTTGCAAGAGGGTCTCAAGAATAAGAATAAGATCAAGAATAAGATTAAGAGTTACTGGGAATACTCTACTGCTTTGCTTTCGCGAATGACGCTCACTTGGATGCGGGATGTGGGTGAAAGGGGATGGATCTTTGCGGCAATCTCTTTGGCAAGTAGCAGAGCTTGTGGCTCACTCACAAGCTCAGGACGTACAAAAACCTGAAGTTCACGCCCAGCAGAGACTGCATAGGCAGATTTAACGCCTGTAAACTTCATGGCTTCGGCTTCAAAGTCAGTCAACCGCTTAAAGAACTGATCGCTATTTTCAGCCCTGGCGCCAAGACGCGCACCAGAAAGGTAGTCGGCACACTTTACAAGCTGTGCTTCCATGGTCTCTGCGGGCATCTCGTCGTGATGACAGCCAACACCATTGGCGACATCTTGTGCTTCGTTGCATTCTTGACAGAGCCTATAGCCTGCTAATGCATGCGAAAGGGGAGTGTCAGATGCTTTACCAATATCATGCAAAAGGCCCATGCGCATAGCCTTAGCAACATTAAGCTTCAGCTCTTCAGCCATAAGGCCCATGATTTGGGCGACTTCTATAGAGTGTTCTAGAAGATTTTGGCCAAGACTTGTACGCAGCTTTAGCTTGCCTAAGTGGTGAAGAAGTTTAGGATGCATGCTGTTAAGCTGAAGCCTATCAAGTGCCTCTTGACCATAGCCAATAAGCCTAGTTTCTTGCGTCTTTTGAGCGCGAAGGACTTCTTCTTCTATTCGTTCAGCCGTTACTCGGCCATCTTGAATAAGTGAGCGCATGGCAGCTTCTGCAATATCACGCCGCTGCGGATCAAAACATGAAAGGCTTACGCTTGAATCCTCATCTACAATAACAGTAGCACCAGTAAGCTGCTGAAACGCCTTTATATTTTTGCCTTCACGGCCAATAATCTTGGCTTTGATATCTTCGTTCGGCAAAGGTATTTCGGTAACAGAGGCCTCACGGAGCGCCTTTGCAGGCAGTCTACCAAGACAGGTAACAACAAGCTGATGAGCATGCTGCACAATGCGAGCTTCTACTGTCTGCTTTTTCTGAAGATACTGTAGGGCAAACTCATGCTCGATGCGATGGGCAACTTCTTGTTCAGAAATTTCTAACTTTGCTCGTAGTTCTTTTTCTTTATCGTTAAGAGCCTTTTCACGCTTTTGTAGATCTTGCAGCCTCTGAAGGTCACGCGCGATAGCTTCTTGCTTCGCTGTAAGGCCCTCTTCTTGCTTTACAGCCTGCTCACGGATGCGATTGGCATCATACTTCGCCTGAAGAAGGAGCTCTTTAGCTTCAACTTTTGCTGATTCAAGCAACAGCTTGGCCTTAGCTTCTGCCTGCTCTCGTATAATCTCAGCATGCGCATTGTGGCTTTCGCTCTTTTTCTGCTGCCAGTAAAAAAAGAGAAGGGCAAGAGCGCCTAGTACAACAACAAGAAGGATCGTCATCGGCCTTCCTTAACAAGAGGTGTGATTTTGACCTTCTCAACAAAACGGTCGCCAGAACTTAATATCTCAATATCAAACTCATCGTGGTGCAGCACAACGCCTTTTTTGGGGATAGTGCCAAGACGATAAAAGACATAGCCTGCCAAAGTATCATATTCGCCCTCTTGGGGTACTTTGATGCCTATCTCTTCTGCTAAGTCAAGTAGGTTTATGCGAGCATCTACTATCCAGGCGCCTCTTCCAGAGGGCATGACAAGCTCTTCAGCTTCATCATACTCATCAGCTATCTCACCTACAATCTCTTCGAGAATGTCTTCAATGGTCACAATACCTGCCGTGCCGCCATATTCATCAACAACTACAGCTAGGTGCATCTGTTTTTTGCGAAATTCCTGCAGAAGAACTGATATGCGTTTTGTTTCCGGTGTATAAAGTACATTTTTAACAAGATCTTCTATAGGTTGATCAAGATCTTCTGGTTTACCTTCCAGATACTTTCTCAAGACATCTTTGTACATAAGCACGCCAACAATATGGTCTTGGGTGTTTTTATATACAGGTATTCGACTATAACCCTCTCTCATAAGCTCTTGAGCTGCTTGGCGGACAGTGCAATTTTCTGGCAGGCAAAAAAGTTCAACGCGGGGCACCATAACTTCCCGAGCGATGCGATCTTTGAAGGTAAGTAGCGACTGAAAAAGCTTTTTATCGTGAGCATCCAAGGCATGCTCTTCCTGGATTATATCGACAATTGAGGGCTCTTTTTCAAAGAGCTTTTTTCTGAATGAATAGAGTATGACAGCAACAACGACAAAAAGAACTAGCAATTCTGACATAGGATATTTCCGGTTTTCTCTAGCAATGTCATATACTTTTTCTCTTTTAGGCGCATCTGTTTTCGATCCTTAGGCTCAATATCATCATATCCTAAAAGATGAAGTAGCCCGTGGACAATGTAGAGGGTTATTTCGCGGTAAGGGTCCTGGTTCGTTTCTTTGGCGTAGAGTATTGCCTGTTTTGGACAGACAAACACATCTCCAAGATAGCAAAAACCGGCTTGAGCATTCGTATCCATAGGAAAAGAGATGCAGTCGGTGATGGTTGGATCGTTAAAGAATTCTTTATGCAGTTTACAGATAAAGGGAGCGGAAACAAAGTGAAAAGCTACCTCGTCGCACGAGCGCTTTTCGCCATCAAGCACAAGGAGAGCTATAATTTCAAGCTTCTGACGCTGATGTTTGAGGGGGAGATCTTTTTGTCTATCCGAAACGAGTACTTTCATAGACCTT
>JAFEGT010000144.1:0-457 GCA_018239765.1 Verrucomicrobiota bacterium | reverse complement strand
TCAATACGCTCAAAACGCTTAAGTACGTTACGCTTTTTAACTGATTTATTTGACTTTCCAAAACTTGGGTGTCGTGACATTGTTCTACAGTCTCCAGTTACAGTTTAGGAATAAAGGCGCTTTGTGCCACTTGCGAGCCTGTGAGGGCGTTTGCATGTTCTTTAAAGCCTTTTTTCAATGCATCTTTTTTAGGGCCAGTCTTTCCTAGACTTGCCTTGGGTCTTCTCGGGGAAACCGATCGATCTCTCGTTTTTTTGCTCAAGCGTACCATTAGAATACTCCTTACAGTTGGCGAGGATTATATCCGATTTTATTCTTTTACTGCAATGGTCTTGCAACTCGAAAGTGACATAATGTATTTAAGAGCCTCATCGGCAGGAAGATCAACGACTTGGACCATCTCTTTAGGGTAACTACAGAGGTAGCCGTTCGTGGTATTAGGGGTTGATGGCACAAA
>JAFEGT010000143.1 GCA_018239765.1 Verrucomicrobiota bacterium | reverse complement strand
GCTTAACCATTTTTCACAGCCTCTGCAGGACTCAAAATTTTTTATCCATTTCAATACCCTGGCCTCCGCTTACGCTCCGACCAGGGCTATATCATGCCGGCCCTTCAGGCCTTGGTATCCTGACGCAGCACTAGTTTTGCAAGATGCTCTTGATCTTACTCTGCTCTTTTTCTGAGTTTAGAAATGCAAGATCGAGATCAAGATTAAGATTTTTTAGAACGACTGGCCGATGCTGAAGTAGATCTGAAAGTGCGGGTCGATATGAGGCCGTGGGTTAACAGGCACAGCAACATCAAAGCGTAAAGGCCCAATAGGGGTTGTCCAGCGAAGCCCTGCGCCTACAGAATGAAACTGATGGATAGAAAGCTCCGGCACATTCTTTTTATAGACATTACCTACATCATAAAAAAGCACGTAGCCCAAATCGCCGCCTGTACGTATGCGCGCTTCAAATGACCCTGCAAGCATAGATCTGCCACCAACAGGTGTGCGCTTATCGTGAAGTGGGCTAACTGTATAGGCCCGAAAGCCTCTAAGCACATTTTCAGAGCCGCCATAAAAGCGGTCTGGAGGAGGTATGGTGTTTCGGGCTGCACCAAAAATATTTGCAATAACGACCTTAGCAGCTAGTGTGAGGCGGTTATCAAAGAGCGAGTGGTATCCAGAGAGTGCTGTGGTGTGGATCGTGTAAAAAAAGTTTGTCTTTAGAACATTTGTCGTTGGCGTAAGCTTTACGTTAAGGGTGGCGCCTTTTGTAGGGTCTAGCAGGTTGTTTGCATCGCTCCATTTATACTGGTAGGGCATTTTGAGTAGTTGGTAGTTGTGGTTGCCTTCAAAGTTGTGAGAATGGAGCCATTCAGCACGTAGGCCTAGCATAGCTTCAGAGCGCGAGTTGATTCTCTTCTGCACCAGCACCGATGCATTGTACGATAGTGAGTCAAAGGCAATATTGCGCAGCTTATTATACTCTGCAACCCAAAGAAGGTCCTGGTCATAGCCGTGAAAGTGCGGTTTTGTAAAGCTTAAAAGCACAGTCTGGTATTTTTGCCAGATTTCAGCTCTAAAGTGTAGCTTGTCACCAAGGCCCCGAAGGTTTTTATTCTCCCAGCTTGCCTTCACACCAGGGCCAAAAGAGGTTGCATAGGCAACGCCCGCTCCAATACTGCGATGTTTACTCTCTTGAACGTTGATGGTAAGAGGCACGTTTGTGCCATTTGACTCTTCAGTAATCACTACAGAGGAAAATAGCCCTGTTTTTTCAAGTTGGGTCTGTGTTTTTTGTATGTCGACGGGATCGTAGCGTTTACCTTCACTCCAGGTTACATATTTGTCTATGGTCTCTGGGAGAACCGACTGCGTGCCAATGATCTGTGTGGGCCCAAACTGCATAAGGGGGCCTTTATCTACCTCAAAAGTTACTTTGAGGGTGTGGGTTTCGCTATTGGCGATGTAGTGGCTTTTTTTGATGCAGGCAAGGGCGTAGCCTTTTTTCTTGAGTCTCCAGATAAGCACCCTTTCGGCATCTACAAGCTCTTGGGTAGTGATGTTTTGCCCAGGAGTCAGGTGAAGTTCGGTGTCGTCTGCTCCAATGATGGTGCAGGACTCAAGGCGGTATTGTGGACCAAGATTGCAATGGAATACGATGTGAGAGCCATTGAGGATGGTGTAGGTGATTTCGGCGCTGTAATAGCCGTGATAGTGCGCTATCTCTTCAAATTTTTCTTTATCGTTCTGGGCGCGTCGTCTCAGTGCAGCAGGCGTTAGCGCATCTTTGAGCTGCGTTGTCTGGGCGCTTTGCATAAGGGCCTTTTTGACAGCCTTGTCAGAGCAGTCAAAATCAACCTTGTAGGCTTCGGCCGCAAGTGTACTCGCAAATAAACTGAATAGAAAAATCCATCTCATCCCAAAAGCATAGCAGGTTGCTACATTTGGCGCACTTTTGTGAGTGCAACGCGAAAAGCTTTTCCCATAAGACTAAGCTGCTTCTCTTCAAGCCACTCAGCCACTTTTTCCATTGGGAGCAGCCGCATTGCAAAGAAAAGTAAAAAGCCAACAGCTATTGGTCGAAGCGTGTTCAAGACT
The DNA here is from genome assembly GCA_018239765.1 of Verrucomicrobiota bacterium. Lineage (GTDB taxonomy): Bacteria > Chlamydiota > Chlamydiia > Chlamydiales > FEN-1388 > SZAS-7. Next base: position 2,583 of record JAFEGT010000143.1, on the reverse strand, counting down.
ACCATTGTGCTAATACCTCCTTCAGCATACCAAAAGCTAATGCTTCCAAGGGTCACGCAGGCAAAAAAAGGCCATACACAGAGATCTTTAGCAGCAAGAATGGCAACTTTTTTGATGCGGTCTTGGCCTGGGGCAACTGCTGTAATCGGTTTTTTCTTAAGCCTTGCCTCTGAAAGGCGGCTGGTATATTTTTCCATAAGCTGATGAGAAACTTTGGGAGCAAAATAGGCTGTAGTCATTGCTAAAGCTGCTTTCAGGCTTACAAGAGCAGCAATAAAGTACCATACAGATGGAAGATCAAAAGGAATCCATGCTCGTCTAAACTCATCAATACCTTGAATAACCTGCACAAGGAGCTCTCCGCACATGCAGTAATAAAGAAGAAGTGGCTGCATAAAGCCCCAGAGAGATGAGATGGCCGCGCCGATAATTCTGCCGACCACACTGTTGCCAAAAAGAAATATGCCGATATTGAAGAGAAATCCTTGTGTGCTTATGGCAAGCATGGGGGTAAGCTTTTTTCCGGCAGGGGAGAGGCTTTTTAATGCGGCTGCAACGAATGAGATGGATCCAGGCATAAATCTCGACCCGTTACTTCCTGACATTGCGGAAGCGCGCGAAAGTAAAAAAACCTGGTTAAGCGAAAGGAAGTGACCTGAAAAAGGCAAGTGGAGTGAGTGCAAAAGGCTGCCAAGTCCTACTTCGGTAACAGAAAGCATAGCGGCATGCGAACCTACAATATCAACCTGATTTTCACGTTTATCCATACTCATCACCTCATGTCTGCCTTAAGTTTCTACCATAAGTCGCTAATTAAGAGAAGAATACTTTGCTTGGCTGTTGTTCCAATAGGCGGCATACCGGTCGCCATGGGAGAAGTGCCAGTATTCAAATGAGTAGTTGGTGAGGTCTGCTTTTGCGGCAGCAAGAAGCATAAAGTAGCGATTTTGCTTTTGAATTGGCGTGATGTCTTCAGAAAAGGTAACAGCTTTATCATTTTTGCCCCAAATTGCCCCAAAACTGCCAAGATCTACAAATGTCTTATTATATTCATCCCAGAGCCGAATATCGACCGCGGCTCCTGTTGAATGAACGGGGATGTTATTTTTGACAGGGGAGATCCATTTACAGGTCTCTTGTTCTGCCTCTTCATCGGTTAGCTTCTTATTAAAAGATTTTATTTCCTTAAACTTTTTTGTAAAAAGCTCTTCTTGTGTTTTTAAGTTCCGTAGTCCTTCAAACACCCTAATGCTTATCTGCCCCGCTTTGTATCCAAAGGATGGGGCAAGGGTATCAAGCTCGGTCACCATTTTTTCTAAACATTCAAAAACGGTTTTGCGCATTTTTGAGCAGCTTGGTAGTCCTGAATTGCAATCGGGATGTAAAAATGGGGCTTGCGGTGAAGGAAGCATCTGGATGCGCCTGTTCTTTTGACTCCAGACATCAACAACAGGCTCATTACATTCAACTATTGCAATCGCCTTTATGCGATCATCGGCAATCGGGGGTGTTTTTTCTTTTTCGCCGTACTGCCGACTAAGCAGCGGGTGGGGATATTGCTCTAAAAGCTGCTGCCAGGTAGGGTTCCAAGTAGGGTTCCAATTAGGATTACAGGTGCAATTCATAACCAAATTCTATAGAAGATAAAAAATAAGCTCAAAGCAAAAAACGGTATATGTATATAACCGGAATTTTGGGTTTATTCAAGCTCTTAAAGCAACAGTTTTATCGAAAAGATGCTTAACGTGTTTTACAGTTGTGTATATGACATGAGCTTCAAGTAGCACGGCCGTAGCAATACCAAAACCTAACGCCACGGGCGCCATTGTTCCAAAAGAGGCGCCAGTACCCAAAAGGAATATACCGCAGCCCGCGACTAAAGCACCCGACGTGCCTGCAATAGCTCCTAATACAACAGCAGCTACCTTTAGAGTCTTCCAGGCACCTGCTTGCCAAGAATTGGGTTGCGAAGCTTGTTCCCTATTTTTCGCATAAAGGGACAGTTTATTAAAAAGATTTGTGGTTCCAAAAGCAAAAGCTGATCCAACCGCTGTTCCTAAGAAACCAGCGCCAGCTGCAATGCTCGAAGCTTCAACCAAACCTATTGCACCCATATTGCTCATAATAACACCTTAATTAGAAAAGGGGATTATAATAACAAATTAAATAATTAATAGCAATTTTAGACTAGTTCCTGGGGAGAATAAAATATAATTTAAATAATTTATAGTAAGTGCTACTATAAGAGTAAGAGAGCTCACTAACCCTTACATGAGGATTTGCACTATGAGCGGAATGGATGTACACGGTAGCGGACCACTTCAGCCAGGCGCTTCACTACCAGACGACAGAAAATCTACAGGTAAAATGGCTGATAGCGAGGGTAAAAAAGACCACAAAATTACCCTGATTAAAGATAAGCTTACTGAGGTAAAAAGCTCAATTAAAAATACTTTTGGTACGCTTGGGAAACGAATTGGCACTGTATTTAATCGAACTGCCTCTAAAAGTGATCTGCGGGCATCTCCTGAAGCGTCAAGACCTAATATGGAATTCCTCGATTCGAAAGAGCCCCTTGATACC
>JAFEGT010000142.1 GCA_018239765.1 Verrucomicrobiota bacterium | reverse complement strand
TATAACTCAGGCCGTTGGCCTGAACTCAGTTGCTTAGTTTTGCAAGAGGCTCTTAATCTTGATCTTTTCAAAACCCGTCAGGAAGTCTATCAGGATGGGTTAGTTACTCGTCCAGTCTCTTAATATCAATATTAACTTTTAGTTGAGCAAAAGTGGTGCGGGGTATAGAGTAAATCTATCCTAGATTCGTAAACACAATTTGTAACTATGTATAAGGAGTCCTATGTATACACAATTGATAAAATTAGCGCCCCGTAGCCTTGCGCTTGCTGCACTATTAGCAACCTGCACTGTACCGGCGCTCGGCGATACCAAGATAGATTCTACTGGTAAAGTGGCTCTTAACAAGTCACAAACAATGGTGCTTAAGGGCTATGAAAAGCGCATAAAGGGCCATGTGGCGTGGATGACAAAAGCGGGCAAGGCAAGTGAACTATCTCAAGAGTTTTTAGCTGTGCATGAAGGAATGAAAAGCGGCAGCTATGTCTACGACGCTGAAACCGCCCTCAAGGTTCTGCAGGAGCTTAACGCTAGCCGAAAACCTATCGCACCAAATGGTCTAAAGCCACGTATTGACACAAACACACAAAACTAGTCTACACACATATGGAGATTCACTCATGAGACTTAAGAACTACCTATTTGGCTTTATGGCCATGCTCGCATTGCTATCAGGCATGCACCAACCGCTTTTGGCGGCTAAAAAGGAGCGGCATAGCTCATCATCAAGTCACAAAAAAGATTTATGCTGTAAAAAGATCAACGCGATTTTGACACAGATCGACCAAACAGCCACGCAAGATTTGATTGTTGACCAGACCACTCTCAACATCGTAAATCAAATCAACCAAACAACAACAACCGACTTAGCCGTTGACCAAGAAACGCTTGATATAGTCAAGCATCTGCAAGACTGCAGCTGCACCTGCACGGTGATTATGCCAGAAGATTTTGCAGATGATGAAGGTAATCTTAGCCAAACCTACTACATTACAGAGCCTGGTAACTACTGCCTAGGTGCTGATGTTGCTTTTTCTCCTTCTGATATAGATGTGCCAGCAATTCAAATTCTTGCAAGTGATGTAAATCTTAACCTAAGAGGATTTACTCTATCACAATCAGCAGAAAATAGAATTCCTCTTACATATGGTGTGATTATTGGCCAAGGGTACTTTTATGATGACCCCAATGCCGTGCTCATTAACAATGTTACTGTTGAAAATGGTACTGTATCTCAGTTTACAGGCTGCGGAGTTTTAGCCTATAACGCAGGCTTTGATGATCCAAGTTTTGAGGTGATTCCATTTACGAATCTTCGTTTTGCCGGCCTCAATATCCTTGATTGCGGAAACGAAGGCTTTGATGTTGATAGTGCGCCAGGACTTCAGCTGAGCAGCTTCGCTCCATTTATTGCTCAGACACCAGATTCTCCGGTTGCATTTACTAATGTAGTTATTGAAAACTGTAATGTAAATCGCACGATAGGTGGTCTTTTAGGTGGCACAGGTATTTTTATAGATAATTTTGACAATGTTGTCATTCGTAATTGCCAGGCTAATGATATGGTAACAACAAATGCCTTTGGATCTGGCAATACTACCGCAGGGTACTATTTTCTTGGACGCAATCTGCAAATGACAAATTGCCAGGGTAATGGAACTATGGATCTAGATCCCAGAAACACAAGAGCTCAAGTAGGCGGTATCTTTCTTCAGTTATCACTTAATGCTTACATCAAAGACTGCCAATTCAATGATGCATATGGTGAGTCTAGTAATATTGTGAACTCAAATCTTAGCCTTAATAACAACTTTGTAGCTGAAAATTGTCAGTTCAACAATGCGCGAGGCGGAGAGTTTGCGGCCATTGTTGCTGGGGTTCACTGTTCGAGTTCGCTTACGTCATTTGTTCAAGGAAATGGCATTAAATGGATCAACTGCCAATTTAATGGCTCTTCGGTATCACCAGCAAATCCTGCTAACCTTTTTGTAGCAGGATTTCTTGCCACGACCATGCGAGGGATGACATTTGAAAATTGCCAAGCATGCAACCATCAGGGGGTAGATTCTACCTATATTACATCAGGATATTATATTATAGCCTTTGACGGCGACTCCCCTGGTGTTCAGTTTTCTGATGCAGACAATATTACGTTCCAAAACTGCATAGCAAGTGACATTGATGGCACCTATAATGCGTACGGCTTTTTTGTAGGTGGAGGTAATCTTAATATTTTTGCCCCACAAGTTGTACACAATAATATGGTGCTAAACAGCTGCATAGCAGAGCGTATTCATAGTACGAGTGATGAGGCTCAGGTTGCAGGAATTGCTGAGAGTCTTGGAGACTTTACATTCTTCGATCCTAACTCGGTTGGATCGTATCCTTTGCAAATTGATTTATTTATTAGCGATTGCCGCATTTCTGACGTGAGGAGCAGTGCAGATGAGCCAAGTCCTCTTTCCGCTGGAATTCTGGTTGGATCTGTCATCAATCCAGATATCAGAAATAACAGCATAAGTGACTGTGACCGCGGCATTTTGCTTACAGGAACAAACAGTGTAACACCAAACTGCTTTCAGCTTGCTGCAACAGAAGGTGATGCTTTGGCTGTACCACCAGTGTTTATTCCGCTTGATGTAGAGCTTCAGGTGACAGTAAATCCGGACCCGAATGGTATTAACCCAATACCTGCTTTTTATACATCAAATGGCCCTCGTTTGACGAGCCCAATCACTGCGCCAGCAGCACTTACCAACCCTGCTAGTGCCTGCTCAACGGTCACTAATAACTTAACCGGTAAAATTGGCATTGTGCAGCGTACTGGTGCTTGCAATTCGGCCTCCTTTGTGTTGAAGGCTGAAGCTGCGGGCGATGTTGCAACGCTTATCCTATCAGGTGCCGTTGCGCCTAATACTTTTGGTGGAAGTCCACTCCAAACAAAGGTTGCGGTGGCTATTAGGCAGTCAGATGGCGCGGCGTTATTGACCTCTTTGAACAATAACCCAGGGTCCACTGTCACAATAGACTTGAGCCCATCAACGGCAAATACCTATACATTTGCTAACATCACGCAAGGAAACTCAGTAAATGCTACTTCACTTCAAATCGACAGTAGTGGTCGTAGCTTTATCTGCCCATCGGATGACCTGACGGCTCTTGGCTGGCAGCCAGGTGATTTGATTAGCTTTATTTGCAGCGATGACGAGCCAATTCCTGAGCTTGAGTGCGATACAAACTATTATGGAATAGTCTATATCCCTGGCTTTAGCCGAAATGGTCTTATCCAAAATAACAAGATAGACAACTGCTCGATCTCTTGTTATCAGGATGATGCTGACACCACACTGAGTGGATGGGTTAACAACACTGCGTTTAATTGTGGATCACCGCCAAGCGTGCCGCCACAATCAACCACTAACTATGACATCAACTTTGCAGGCGTTCGCCCTGTTGATGTAGGCAGTTTAAGTGCGTATCCAGTAGGTGGTAACAAGTACTATAACTTGTCACTTGTTCCATAACCTATAGCATAAAGAAAAGCCCAGTAGAATAGATTCTACTGGACTTTTTTTTTGGTTGATTTTGAGAGCCTCTTACAAAACTCCAGGCGAAGCATTTTGGAGTGACCCACTTTAGTGGGTTTTTCATAAGGCCGATTCATCGGCCTTTTGTATTTGTGACCGGCCGATAAATCGACCGGCAAAAGACTCGATAAATCGAGTCACTCCAAAGAGCTTCGCTCAAAATCGTCGTTTTTTTGAGGCCTCGAGTTTTGCAAGAGGCTCTCAAAATCAAGATCAAGATCAAGATCAAGATTAAGATCAAGATTAAGAGTTTTAGTGGTTATGGTTTAGTTTCATACAAGCGCTCATGGTTTTTGATGCCGCTTAGTCGATAGAGGCCTGTGTTATAAGGCGAAATCACATAGTGGCTACCATCTTGTGGAAGCTTATGCGTGAAGAAGGATTCATAATCTGCCATGCCCGTACGCGTTCTTGATTCCAGCATCGCACGATGATAGTCAGTTTTTAGATGCTCTTTGTAGCCGGGCTGGATGATGCCGCTAAAAAACTCTGCCACACAGCCTGAACCATAGCTAAAGAAACCGACGCGCTTTTGGCTTAAATCTTCTTGAGTGTTTTCTAAAAGTGATGCAAGGCCAATAAAGAGCGATGCGGTGTAGCTGTTACCAAGCTGTCGGCTGTAGATGAATGAGTTTTCGACGGCATCGGGGGTAGTTTCTTTGCCATTGAGTCTTGCAAGACGCTCATGTGCTTTTTGCGCCATGCGTATGAAGGGGAGATGGTAGCAAAAGCGGTAATGGTCTTCAAATTTGCGACCCGACTGTTCTTGGTAGCTTTTCCAGCACTGTTCTAGTGCTTCGAGATAGATTTTGGTGGAAAATTTGCCATCAACAAAGGCTGTGTCAGAATAGTTTGGCCGCCAAAAATCCATCACATGGGAGGTAAATATACCCTGCTCAGGCTCAAAGGTAACAAGTTTAGGATTTGCTGATAAGACAAAGCTTGCCGCACCGCAGCCTTGTGTTGGCTCTCCCGGTGTGTGGAGTCCGTAGCGGGCAATGTCGGTGGCAATTACAAGCACCTTTTTGTGCGGGTTTTGGCTTATGTAGGAAAGTCCTAGCTGAAGCCCGGCACACCCTGCATAGCATGCCTGTTTAAGCTCAACGACGCGGCACTGTGGCGAGAGGCCAAGAAGGTTGTGAACCCAAATACCAAGCGCTTTTGACTGGTCGATTCCCGATTCGGTAGCAACAAGCATCATGCTGATTTCATTGGGATCTATGCCGGCAAGAGCGCTTTTGGCACTATTGGCAGCAAGCGTTACAACATCTTCATCAGGAGGAACAACAGCCATAAGATGCTGGCCAAGACCTGTTGTATACTTGTCAGGGTCAATGCCTCGAGCAACGGCAAGTTCTATAAGGTCTAGATAGTAGCGTGAGGTGTAAAAGCTTAAGGATTCGATTCCGTATTTTTTCATAAGGGTTTGCCTGCTCTTTCAAGACGCATATGGGTGCCTACAAGCTCGCCTGGATTGGTCTGTGCGCCAAGAAGCGATAGCTCGCCTGAAAGACAGGTAGCTGCCATAATGCAGGCAAGGCGTCGTGCATTGTTGGGGCTATTTTTGCAGCCGAGGCGGGTGAGGTTTTCTTGCACGAAGTCCAAATTTTTTCCAGCTCCTACGGTGCCCATGATAATGTTTGGAAGCGTTACGCTAAAATAGAGTGAATCGCCCTGCATTTCGGCATGGACTATGCCTTGAGAGCCTTCGACAATATTGGCAGCATCTTGGCCCGTTGCCAAATAGAGCGCAAGAAGCATATTGGCAAAATGTGCGTTTGCAGAACGTAAGCTGCCTGCAATAATAGACCCTATAAGGTTCTTTTTGATGTTGAGCTGGACAATGGCTTCTGGCGTTGTCTTTAAAAACTTCTCTATAAGCTTTCGCGGTATTGTGACATCAGCGACAACATATTTTCCACGGCCTAAGATGCCATTTACGGCAGATACCTTTTTGTCTGTGCAGAAGTTGCCAGAAATTGAGACGTAGGAGGCTTCGGGATAGGTTTTACAGATCCAGTCCAGTACCGCGTCGCTTGCCTTTGTTACCATGTTATGGCCGCTTGCATCGTCTGTTCGCATCTCAAGGCGCACGTAAATAAGGTTGCCAACTACCTGTATGTGCATATCGGTAAAGGAGATGTGGGAACTTGTTTTTTCTGCGATCGAGGCAATTTCCGCTTTTCTTTGAAATAGGCTATTATAAATTATTTGAGCTTCGAGCGTTGTTGCCGTTTGCACGAGCACGGAACGGGTCATTCGTTCATCAAGAACCGCGACTCTTATACCACCTGCTTTGTTGCAGAGAGTAGCTCCACGTGTGGTTGAGGGCCAGAGAGGGGATTCAAAGGTGGCAAGAGGTACTTCGACTAGGTCGTTAACTTCTGGACCAATAAGCTGAATAGGTCCTACCCACTCAAGCGGAATATTTGCAAAATTTTGTGTCATAAGGCAAATATTTTCGTCTATTGGGGGGGCATCTGTCAAGGTATAATCTCAATCTTAATCTTGATCTTGATCTTAATCTTAATCTTTTTTTTGACTCTATCAGGCGAGATCGAGATCAGGATTAAGAGTAAGATTAAGATTAAGATAAAGATTAAGATTGAGAGTTCTCGCAAAACTCGGGTTATCCGTTTTCAGGCCAACGGC
>JAFEGT010000141.1 GCA_018239765.1 Verrucomicrobiota bacterium | reverse complement strand
TTAGGCCCTTTGATTCGCTGGCATTTTACAAACTTTAAAACGTATTTGCCATCTTGGCTTGCAAAAACAAAAAACTGCCTTCCCTTACTCAAATAGGTAAATGGCTGTGACAAAACCTTTTGCACCTCTTCTGGTGAAAAAAGGCATTGAAGCTGTCCATAGCGCTCTTTTGGCCAGGTTTTGAGATGTATCGAGCTTTCATAAAAGCCATCTACACACTTTCCGTAGTACCAAAATGCCGCAACAGCCAAGAGAATAATAACAAAAAGACGCTTCATCAAAAGGAGTTGAGGATATGCTGTTTTTCTTTTTCAAAATGAGCCGCAAGCGACGGGTAGTGCTTTAAAAGCCATTTGTAGAGTGGTTTTAGACGTTTGAGGTCATACATAAATCGCTCTCTGGATTTAATGCCCTCTTTAAGCGTAAACTGCCCTACATCGATGTAGATTGCCCGATTTGCAATAAAGCCTACGTTATTTTTGTAGATGAGTGCTCCATCCGTGTCTAAAATCCCCTTTTGAGCCGTGGACTGCAAAAGCTCAAAAAGCTGATTTATTCGCTCTTTAGCCTCGTCTATATTGCCATCGTCCATCAACTTTCTAAATGTAGGCTTTATAAGATCAGCTTTGTACTGCAAAACAAATTCTGTTTCATCAAGCGCCACCTTATGCTCATCTTCCTGCAAATCTACCAAAAGCGCGTTGATATGCTGGCCTTTGTTTTTATTGAGGTGCACATAAATAAGCCCCGTCTCTACAGGAATTTCCTCGTAGGCTATTTTAAGAGATAAAAAGAGCTCACTTACCCTTGCCGCACGTTTTTTACTTTTTTTAGCCTTCAGATCTTGTACCATGCCGATATTGGGCAGCCAGTCATACAGCACAGGAGGATGAAGCCTCTGATGTCTAAGCAGCTTGAGTACATACTTTTGATCGCTACTTTCAAAGGCATAAAACTGAAAGCCTCTACCAAGATAGTGAAATGGCTGAGCAAGAATTTGGTTTACTTCTTGGAGCTTTTGCTGAGATGTGGAAATTTCCCACTCAGGACTATTGGATAGCTTACTTTGTATACGCTCAACGCTAAAGCCGTCGTTTCGATCTCTGTAGGTCTTGATTCCTTTAAAAAGAGCAAAGGAGACACAGGTAACAAGCAAAAGATAAAATATTTTTTTCATATATATCTAGTATACTAAGGCTTGGTCAATTTTTTCATCCTGAAATTGAAAATTACCTGCCATAAGTTTACAAGGAATGGCTTTTATGCTTGTAAGAAGCGCCTCTTCTGCCTGCTCACGACCCAACATCAGCTTGAGAAGCCACGCAGGCGCTCGAAAAAAGACCCTACGATGAAGCTTGCCTGCTAGAGCATTGGTAAACTCTTTATTGGTTACAGGAAATGGCGATACAGCATTTATTGGCCCACTTATCTCTGTCTCTAAACAGAACCGAAAGAGCGATAAAAGATCACGAATAGTAATCCAGCTCATCCACTGCTTGCCACTGCCCAAAACAGCTCCGAGCCCAAGCTTAAAAAGCGGAATCAACTTTGCAAGTGCGCCGCCGTCTGCTGTAAGTACTGTTCCTAACCGAAGTCGTATCACCCGCACACCGCAAGATGAGGCCTGTAGAGCTTCATCTTCCCAGCTAGCACACACGTCTGCTAAAAAGCCCTTGCCGCATGGTGTATCCTCCGTAACGGTAACATCGTAGCAGTTACCATAATAGCCCACGGCAGAAGCAGAAATAAAAAGCTGTGGCGGCCGATAACACAGCTTCATGGCATCTACAAGCTGTTTTGTGGTCTGAATGCGGCTAGAAAAAATCTCTTCTTTTTTACGGCTTGTCCAACGCCCTGGAAAAAGCGGAACCCCAGCAAGATTAATCACCACATCAAAGCCCTCAAGACTTTGGGGCTCTTTTCTATTGTAGGCAAAAACCATATGGCCCGAGGCTTGAAGGTAGGGCATAAGGTGATGGCCAATCGTTCCAGATGCTCCCGCTATCAAAATTTTAGCCATTTCTCATCTCTTGATAAGCCTCTAAGGCTCGCATGCGCCCGAAATCAAGCTCAACAATAGGATTTCTTGGCATATGAATATCCTTTGGATTTACATCCCGAAGTTCAGGAACCCAATGTTTGATATAGGTACCTTCAGGATCAAACTTTTGTCCCTGAAGTATGGGATTAAAGATACGAAAATAGGGTGCAGCATCAGCACCGCAGCCGCCTACCCATTGCCAGCCTAGCGTGTTGTTGGCAAGGTCTGCATCAAAAAGCTTTTCCCAAAACCAGCTAGCACCCTCTTTCCACGATAAGAGCAGATGCTTTACTAAAAACGACCCTACAATCATACGAACTCGATTATGCATCCAGCCTGTTGCCAAAAGCTGCCTCATGCCGGCATCGACAATAGGATAGCCGGTATTACCCTGCTGCCAGCAGGAAAGCTGCTCGGGGTCTAGCCTCCAGGGGAAACTTTCAAACTCCTTTTTCAAAGGCTCCTGTGCAGTATGAGGAAAATGAAAAAGTAGCTGAATAGCAAACTCGCGCCAGATAAGTTCGCGATAAAATTCTTGTGCCTCAGGCCCCATCAGGTGCTTTGCGATATAGCGCACCGAAATTTCACCAAAGTGAAGGTGCGTCGAAAGCTTTGAGGTGCCCTCAATTCCGGGAAAATCGCGTCCTTGCAAATAGTGTGCAAGAGGGCCATGGATGAAGGTGTCAAGTGCTGTAAGTGCCCCCTTTTCACCTGGAGTCCAGGAATCTATTGGAGGGTTTCGGGTAAGAAGCTGCAGGCCTGAAAGCGTTTCTGAAGCAAGCTTTGGTGAGCTATAGTGATGGATCTTTCCACACGTTTCAACAGGAGCATGCGGCTCTAGCTTTAAAATCGTTTTGTAAAACGGTGTAAACACCTGAAAGGGTTTTGAATTTTTGGTTGCTATCTGCCACGGCTCAAAAAGAACGTTGCCGATAAATGACTGTACCTCAACCCCAGAATCCGTGAGATGCTGGTATATCTCTTTGTCTTTTTCTATCAGATGCGGCTCATAGCGCCTATTCCAAAAGACCTGACGCGCCCCCGTTTCTTGCACAAGAAGGTGAAGAGCTTCTTTATACTTACCTTTACGCAGGATAAGCCTATCGTCGATGCTGTGGGAAAATGCGGCAAGAGAGTCATGCAGCCATGCTCTTGAGGCTCCACCAAGCGGATAGGGATCTTGATCACCCTCAGACCAGATAAAACAGACAAGAACGGGCTTGCCCGTTTTGCAGGCGGCTAAAAGCGCCGGGTTATCATGCAGCCGTAAATCATTTCTGATCCATACTATGCAAGGAGCTTCCACCAATCACCTCATAATCCTCAAACATATGTGTTTAGCCAGATTTGTTCAAGCTTTGCCTTCCAATCTTCTGGCGGAACAATCTCTGCTGGCTTTTTCAAAACAGCCTGTTCTATCTGCTCGCTTAAGGGTCGTTCTGCATCATAGTAAGAGACAAGGCCTACAGAGTCTAGCTCACGCTCATTGCCGCTCTCCCACAATGAATGGGGATGCATTACAAACATTGGCACACCCATAGCCCGGCACTGGGCCGCCTGGCCTCCGCCTGGCTTTGAGAGGATGAGGGATGCGATGTTCATCAGCTCGCCCATTTCCTGGTGCGTAAGCTGCTTTGCAAGCCGAATCTGGCTTTTTTGTGCCGCAAGTGTGTCATAAAGCTCGCTATTAGATCCGCAGATAAAGAGATACTGTATACCAACTGATCTGGAGTCTTTTAATAGGTCAAAGATCTCTTTCATTACCCCTACGCCATTTTTTCCCATGGTTACAACCACAAGATGCTCATCGGCTTTTACCTCCCACTTTGCACGAAGTGGCGCGAAATCCTCTACGCGCACATATTCAGGCCCTACTGGATAGGCAATTTCTTTAAACGAGGCGTCAATTTCTTCAAAGGTCGATTTGGTAAGCGCTGCTATTTTGTGCGCGATTTTAGGCCATCCATCTGTTTCGCAGTATTGATCTTTTAAAAGAAACTGAAATGCCCTTGAAGTTAGCCTTGGAAGCCAAAAGGTAAAGAGTGATGGGTCGGTTTTTCCTGCAGGAACAAACTGAATGAATAGGTCATAATCGCAGATCACCATGCTCATCGGTATATCTAGCGAGTAGGCAAGGTGTATATCTTCGTTTGTGTAGCTTCTTGTAGAGATAATAAAGTCTGGAGCCAGCGCTTCGATGCGCTCTCGTACCTTCCTCAGAGTACAGGGTGCGATGTACTGTGTGATTTTTTGGTTAAGCGCCACCCTTTGGCCTAAAAAGAGCGGAAAGCCATTTTTGCTTTCTGTCTGATTTTGCTTTTGAAAAACATCGGCATAAAGCCCGTCATAGGTATATCCTGTGGCCTTTACCATCGGATCGTGCTCACGTGCGAGCTCTTCTACATCAAGAAGATCAGATGTAATGCCCCTTGTTTGTAAAAAGCTTGCAATAGCTCGAGCAACTGCAGTATTGCCACCAGAGGCTGTTGTGTGCAGAATGCATACCTTTCTTACAGGAGTCGATCGGGAAGGCTTTTTGGTGCAGGTTTCTGCAATAAAGGCTCCCATATCAGGTAGCTCTTGAGTAAACCCATTTCGCTCAAGGGTTCGCTTTAAGGCAAGTTTTGGCGGGTGTGCCAACGAGCCAAAAACAAGCGCTGTCTCGACGAGAGATTTTTCAAAGCTGGCTATTTGATCGTCTCTCAGCGAAGGCAGAATATGCCGCTCATACGCTGTAAAAATTCGGTTTGCGAACTCTGGATCTTGCAGTTCGTAGACCAGATCATGTTGCAACTTTGATTTATAATCGATCTTAGGATAGATCGTGCCATCATAAGCCGTTAAGGCTTTCTCATCAGTAGAAAAACGTGCGCCAATTGTATTCATAGCCAACAACAATAGCAAAAACCGATTAATTGGATAGGCACAAAATAGCTGGGAGGCCAAGATAATTTTCAAACAATAAAAGGGATGAGTTTACAAAAATTTAAAGTGTTCCATTTTTTTATCGTTCATATCGTTATATCGTTCTTATCGTTGAAGCAGCATCGCAAGTCTTTAACGATAGGAATGATATAACGATATGAACGATAAAAAAACACTATCGACTATTTTTATGAGAATTGATTAAAAAATTATCATGTGATAGTACAGGTATATAAGGGAAAACTATGAAAAAAGCTCTTTTAGCACTTGTGCTCCTCTCATCGTGTGGACGCACCACAATTCATGAAGATGGCTATTATGAACCTTATGGCCCC
>JAFEGT010000140.1 GCA_018239765.1 Verrucomicrobiota bacterium | reverse complement strand
TTGATTACCGACAAAAAAATCTCAAACGCAAAAGACCTTATACCCATACTTGAAAAGACTATGGAAAAGGGCTCACGCCCTATGCTCATCATTGCTGACGATGTTGATGGCGATGCACTTGCAACACTTGTTGTAAACAAGATCAAAGCTGGCCTTCCAGTATGTGCTGTAAAGGCGCCTGGCTTTGGCGACAAGCGTAAAGCTATGCTGCAGGACATTGCGATTTTAACGGGAGCTACCTTTATTTCCGACGAAGTGGGCCTTCGCTTAGAAGATGCAACGCCAACAATGCTTGGCACATGCAAAACCGTAAAGGTGACAAAAGATGAGACCACCATCATCGATGGCTCCGGCAATGCAAAAATGATTCAAGATCGTACAAAGAGCATAAAGGCAGAACTTGCCAACAGCACATCAAACTACGAGCGCGAAAAGCTTGAAGAGCGCCTTGCACGCCTTGCCGGCGGCGTGGCAGTGATTAACGTTGGAGCTGCAACAGAAACCGAGCTTAAAGAAAAGAAGGCTCGCGTAGAAGATGCGCTACACGCAACACGTGCTGCTGTTGCTGAAGGTATAGTACCCGGCGGAGGTGTTGCACTGTTAAGAGCCCTACCGAAACTTGATGCACTTAAGCTTACTGGCGATGAAGCAATAGGCGTAAGCATTGTGCGTCAAGCCGCATTTGAGCCTGCTATTGCCATTGCAAATAACTGCGGCAAGCAGGGACAACTCGTAGCAGAAAAGATCTACGAAGCAAAAGGTGCCTTTGGCTACAACGGCCTTACAGATCAGTTTGGAGACCTTATAAAAGAGGGCGTACTCGATCCTGTACAGGTAACAAAGACAGCACTTATCAACGCAGCGTCAGTTGCAGCAATGCTCCTTACCACTGCCTGCATGATCACCAATAAACCAGAGAAAAAACCAGCTCTTGATCCTAGCGCTATGGCAGGTATGGGCGGCATGGGAATGGGTGGCATGGGCGGAATGGGTGGTATGGGTATGGGCGGAATGGGAATGGGAGATTTTTAATGCCCACCTATCGTTACAGATGCGAAACATGCAAGCAGGAAGAGGAGATCGTTCAAAGGATCTCCGATCCTGCCCTTACAAGCTGCCCGCACTGCCACAAAGAGACCTACAAACGCATCCCGCCAAAAGAGGTTGCCATTCAGTTTAAAGGCTCAGGCTTTTATATTACTGACTACAACAACCCCAAAAAAGACAACGGCGGCTGCGGCTCAGGCTCTTGCGGCTGTCACTAAATAACCTTCAGGTTAAATAATCTTTTCGATTAAAGCTCGGTGCTTAGGATCTGAAATTACAAGACATTCGTCTTGCGGCTTTAAGATATGAGCACCGGCTGCAATAAAGATGCGGCCTCGGGTATAGATCACGCCAATCAAAAGCTCTTTAGGCAACGTGGGGCCGAGTATAGAGAGCGGTATGCCGATCACTGATGAATCTTGGGTCACCGATAGCTGTAAAATTTCTGCACGGGCATTATAAAGTGTCATAACCGATTCAACTTTACCGCCCTGTATAAGCTCTAAAATTCTATCTGAGGTTGAGGCGGGCATTGAGCTTACATGATAAATGCCTAGCTTATCTGCCTCTTCACACGTTGTGCTATCGGATAAAACCGCAAGAACTCTATCAACACCATGATCTTTTGCTTGCAGGGCAACTACAAAGTTATGCTCTTCATCCTCATGGCAAGCAACAAAAAGATCCACACCTTTTAGCTGATCTTGGGGTAGCGACTTTGCTACAAGAACCACCTCTACGTTGTGCTGCTCTAGTCGCATCTTCAGGGCACGCCCTATAGAATTATCCCCAACAATTGCGACAGCACGGGGCACCTTCCGCTCTCCCACAACATGTCTGCAAGCAGCAAGCACCGCGTCCGTCTTACCAAGGAGTGTGATCTCATCTTCTGGAAGCAAAAGGTCTCTCCCATGAGCAAAAACAAGTTCCTCACTTTTACCCATAAGATGCTGTATTTGATTTTCGCTTGATGCCAAAATTTTATGTGGACGATGAATCAAACAGACAAGAAGATCGCTATACTTTTCGCGCACCTGGGCAACCGTCTTACCTGCAAAAAAGCTTCCTTCTGTCACCTGAATTGTCGCAAGCTGCACATTACCATGAAGAAAGCTTCTTGAATATATACCCCCGTCAAATATGTGTTCGGCAATTTTATCCACAACAAGCAGGTCAGGAAAAACAAGGTGATCTACATGAAATGATCGCTCTAAGTCGACTTCATGCTCCTGTTTATACACCTCTTTTTTGAGAGCGGCTATAGTTTTAACCATGCCAAGCTGCTTTACAAGTGCCGAAAGAACCAAATTTGTCTCATCGTCACTATCAAGGGCAAGAAAATAGGCAAAATCCTGTTTACTGAGCGCTTCTTGCAAAACCTGAGGGTTGGCCTCTAGGCTGGTAACCTCAATTCCCTCTTGCTCGAGTCTATGGCGCACGCTTTCGCTTAGTGCGTCCTTTCCTACAATCGCTATCTTCATATCCGCACTCTATATAAGTGGCAAAATAGATGTCAACAGAAGTGAGGTGTCAACCTTGCCTTAAATTATAATAATTTTTATAATACAACTAGGAGGTGGCTATGACTCTTAGTGTACCCTCATTTGACGGCAGAGTGCTCGACTCTAATCGACAAAAAACGCTCGAATTTTCCCAATATGGCAACCTGCGCATAACAGTCCCGGCTAAAAGCGCACTTTCACAAAATATGTGCAAAATCCGTGTAGGCGGAGAATCTGTTATAGTAAGCTTTAAAGATCTTGCAAAAACCCTGCACGTGCCCCAAAAAATTCTCAAATCAGCAAGTAGGGAAGGGCACCTTAAAGAAGCCATCGATGTCGCTCTACGCATGTTCTACCATCCAAACGAGCAGAAAAAACTCGCTTCGTTTGCTGAACTTGATACTCTTGTTGGAAAAGAAGTGACCACACCGGGAGGCACAGCCACACTTACACAAGAGGTGATTAATAAGATCAAAAGGATAGTAAATACCGAGTATAGAGGCTTTTTAAATCAGGCTGCGACAGGTAAAACAGAGCGAACAGCTAAACTTTCTCCTGACCTCTACATTCGAGTAAAGTCTTCTAAAGAAAGCCTCACAATCACTGCGCTTTTTGGTAAATATCTTGCAAAAGGTGGTGGTGGCAAAATTGCTACAAGCTCATATCACCTTGTGCTTGGCAAGCCCGACACAAAACAGAAACGTGTGCTCAAAACCAGTTTAGAACACAATGAAGATGCTAAACGCGATCTCATGCAAGAGGTTGTGATAAGCAAAAAACTAAATCAAAAAGGACCTCAACTTGGCATCCAAGAGCCGCTTTCACTTCGGGTTATAACCATTACCGATAGTGATGGCTTGCGCCGCGAAGCCTACATGCATGCGGGAAGGCTCTATGACGGAGATCTTTCCAATAATCTTGAAAATCTCTCTCCACGAGACAGGCTTAGCGTAGGCTATCAGATGTTTCACTCTGTAGCTGCTTGCCACAAACGTGAAATTACCCACGGCGACATCAAATTAGAAAATTATTTATTTGATAAAAGGGGCCCCAGAGTCTATTTAGCCGATCTTGCTGGAGCAAAAGACCACACCACACCCCAAACAACCCCACAGGATACCTTTTCAAGTTGGCGACCACCTGAGGACACAAAAAAAGGGCGCAGTCTCATGAGAGAGCTAAATACTGCAAGAAAAGCCCACTCTAAAGACACAAAAAAACTTGAAGAAAAATTTCGAGAACACGAGAAGAAAGCTGATGTCTTTACCCTCTGTGCGGCATTCGGCCTAATGGCTGTTGAAAATCCAGAATTTTCAACTCAAGGCTTAATGCACAACACCGTAGAGCACATGAAAAGCCTTCATATTGGCCGAAAACTTCAAGAAAAAGGCTGGAGTCCTACATTTACTAAGCTTATTGATAGAGGCCTGTCTGCTGACCCAGAAGTGCGACCAAGTGCAAAAGAGCTTTTAAAAGCCTACCAAGAGGAACTTAAAAAAAGTGATCCTGAGCTACTAAAAACTCTCGCCAAAAAAGGCTAATACCTGTACTATTTTGGCTCATCTCATGCACTGGTAGCTCAGTTGGATAGAGTACCTGGCTACGAACCAGGGGGTCAGAGGTTCGAATCCTCTCCAGTGCAATGCCTACATACAATAAAAAATCACTTGATATCGTATGTTTTCCTTCAGGTTCGATAGGAACTAACACCTATCTTATTGTCTGCAAAAACACCAACAAAGCTGCCGTTGTAGACGCCCCAGAGGATAGTTTCTTAAAGATTTCTCGAGAGTGCGAAAAGCGCAGCTGCCAGCTTGAAAAGCTTATTCTCACACATTCTCATTGGGACCACATTGCTGAAGCCAGCCTCTTTAAGCTACCCACCTACATAAACGCTGAAGATGCCTACAACCTGCAGCGACCTGGTGCTGACGGCCTTAGAACGCATGTTGCAATAAACCCTGTAGAGCCGCGAGGATATCTAAAAGATGGCGATATATTCTTTATTGGAGATAGCACCTGGAAGGTAATTCACACTCCAGGCCACACTCCAGGAGGCATCTGCCTCTACTGCGAAGCTGAAGGCATCCTTCTTTCTGGCGACACCCTCTTTAGAGGCTCTTATGGCAGAGTTGATCTTCCGACATCACATCCTCAGCGCATGGAAGCTTCATTACAAAAACTGGGAGAGCTGCCCAAAGAGACACAGGTGTTTCCAGGACATGGATCACTAACAACAATCGGCCAAGAACATTGGCTAAAATTAGGATTAGGAGGGATATAAGATGGGTGTATTAGTAGGAAGAAAGGCTCCAAACTTTATAGCAAAAGCTGTCGTAAACGGCAAAATTGTAGAAAATTACACACTAGAAGCTCAACTTGGTAAAAAAGTTTTACTCTTTTTTTATCCGCTCGATTTTACATTTGTCTGTCCAACAGAGCTCCATGCGTTCCAAGAGGCCCTTAAGCAGTTTGAAGCTCGTGGCTGCACAGTTATAGGCTGTTCTGTAGACAGCGTCTTTTCGCACCTTGCATGGGTGCAAACTCCAAAAGCAAAAGGCGGCATTGAGGGAGTAACATATCCACTTATTTCTGATCTTAACAAAACGATCGCACGCGATTATGATGTGCTCGTTCCGAATGAAGGCGTTGCATTCAGAGCACTCTTTCTGATCGACGAAAAGGGCATGGTATTTCATCAGCTTGTTAACGCACTGCCACTTGGCCGCTCGGTAGACGAGGCCTTGCGCACACTTGACGCGCAGATTTTCTTTGAAAACAACGGCGAAGTCTGCCCCGCAAACTGGTCAAAAGGCAAAAAAGGCTTTAAAGCAGACTTGAATAGTCTTCAAGATTATGTAGCGGAAGTTCTTAGTTCCAAGGCTACTGCCGTATAGGATTTTCCTGAGCCAGGGTATTTAAAGGGACATAAGGGACCTCAGTGAAGGTTCGTTATGTCCCTTTGGTATTTTAAGTCGAAGCAAAGCGATTGCTGTCTACATACTGTTGAGAAGGGCCAAGCTCCTGAGCAATCTGAAGTAGCCGGTTATACTTTGCTACGCGATCGCTTCTACATGGGGCGCCTGTCTTAATTTGCCCCGCACGACACGCTACAGCAAGATCTGCTATAAAGCTATCTTCCGTTTCGCCTGATCTATGAGAAATGATGCAGGCAAAACCGTTTGCTTGAGCAAGAGCTATAGTGTCTAGCGTTTCTGAGAGAGTGCCAATCTGATTCACTTTTATTAAAATGGAGTTTGCACATTTGGTGTCGATGCCTTTTTGTAAAAATCGACGATTGGTCACAAAAATATCATCGCCCACTAGCTGCACTTTAGAGCCAAGCTTTTCGGTAAGATAGTGCCAGCCCTCCCAGTCACTTTCTGCAAGTCCATCTTCGATAGAATCTATAGGGAAGCGCTCTACAAGCCCTTCGAGATAAGCAACCTGTTCTTTATAGCTTCGCTTTTTCCCTTGAGGTTTTTTCTTTTCTACGTAGTGACCATCTACTAAAAGCTCAGATGCTGCGCAGTCAAGTGCAAGCGATATCTCCTTTCCAGGAACAAATCCTGCCTGCTTTATGGCTTCACAAATAAGCTCAAGGGCCTCTTCGTGCGAAGAGAGATTTGGAGCAAAGCCGCCCTCATCACCAACCGATGTCACATGTTTCTGTTTTTTGAGTATGCCTCGTAGTACATGATACACCTCTACACCCCATCTAAGAGCCTCAGAAAAGCTGGGTGCTCCCACGGGACGAATCATAAATTCCTGAAAATCCATTGTATTGTCTGCATGCACACCGCCATTGATGATGTTTAGCATAGGACAAGGCAGCTCTTTTGCCATCTGTCCACCCAAGTAGGCGTATAGGGGCTCTTTTCTCGCCATAGCTGCAGCTCGAGCAGAAGCAAGCGACGCTGCAAGCATGGCATTAGCGCCAAAACGAGATTTGTTCTCTGTTCCATCTGCATCGATCATAAGCTTGTCTAATCGGGTTTGATCAAAGACCGACTCTCCAACCAAAAGGTCTGAAATTGCGCCATTTAGGCTCGCAATAGCTTTTAAAACGCCTTTTCCTCTATAACGACCCGCATCCTCATCACGTAGTTCCAGCGCTTCATTTTGCCCTGTAGATGCTCCAGATGGCACCATAGCCCAAGCTTCAGCCCCAGAATCAGTTACAACTTTTGCCGCAACAGTAGGATTTCCGCGTGAATCAAGGAGCTCTACCCCTTGAACTGATATAATTTTATTCATTGCTGTCTCCAAAATTCCTAATAACGTATAATAGTGGCATGAAGCTTGTTATTTCACAATCTATGCCTCTTTTCGAGGCGCTTGAAAAAATGTTTCCCGAATGTAGCAAAACGCGCCTTCGCGAATTTATACGCCAAGGACGCATACTTGTCGACAATGAAGCTGCTATCCGTGGCGATATGGCACTTGAACCAGGCCAGGTTGTGCTTTTTGATGAACACAAAGTAAAGTATGACATCAGCGGTTTAAAGATTGTTTTTGAAGATCCCTATCTTGTCGTGATCGATAAACCTTCCGGGCTTTTAAGCGTATCGACCAATTTTGAGGCAAAAGAGACCGCCCATGCCAAGCTAAAAAAGCGCTACTACCCGAAAAAAGTATTCGTAATCCATAGACTAGACCAAGACACATCGGGACTTTTGCTCTTTACATGCCATCACGAAAGCTTTTTAGCCCTTAAAAAGGCTCTTAAAGAGCGTAAAATCAAAAGAACCTACCATGCCATTGTAGAAGGCAAACTGGAAGGCTCTGGCACATGGAGCTCCTATCTTTACGAAGATGAAAGCTACTACGTGCATGTATCGGATGATCCCACAAAGGGAGA
This sequence comes from Verrucomicrobiota bacterium, assembly GCA_018239765.1. Taxonomy (GTDB): domain Bacteria; phylum Chlamydiota; class Chlamydiia; order Chlamydiales; family FEN-1388; genus SZAS-7. The sequence continues at coordinate 2,062 of JAFEGT010000140.1, read as the reverse complement.
GCTTGCCACAACACACTACGAGGCAATCGAGCAGAAAGGCGGCTATACTCTTGTGAAATTCACCCTTGAGTCTGGAAAAAAGAACCAGATCCGCGTTCAGGCTGCACGTGCTGGCTTCCCTATTGCAGGAGATGCCAAATACGGCGCTAAAACCAATCGCTTTAAGCGACTGGCTCTTCACGCCACAAACCTGGATCTTATCCATCCTCATACCAATAAACCGCTTGCATTCTCTTCCCCATTTCCCATAGCGTTCACGTAAAATTCATTTCGTGCCCTTGCCCCTGCCCTTGCCCTTGATGTTAATTTTAGTCGGCGGGAATCCCTAAATAATTTATAGTACAGAAAAAGGGGATATTTATGGAGCCCGAGCGCCATATAGAGTGCGGCGAATGCAAAAAGCCGGTTGCCGTAATCTACACCGAAATTGTAGGCAAGATGATCTATCGTATTGCCATGTGCTCAGACTGCCCTATGCTCAAGCAGCGCCTCTATGGAGTGCGCTTAAAGGAGCCAAGAGGCGATGAAGCACTTAAGGCAGGTCTTTGCTGCGGAAATTGTGGCACAACGGCAGATGAGCTCAAAATGGGGGCAAATGTTGGCTGCAGCACATGCTATGAGGTTTTTGATGAGCTGCTTATTCAAGAACTCGCCCTTCAAGAAAACCATACCCCTGTAAAAAAAACCAAGCGATCACGCCCACTCCATGTAGGCCGCGCTCCCGGCCAAAACGTAGAGATAAATCCCGCCTTGAAGCTTTTAGCGCTGCATCAAGCCCTAAACGACACTCTCGCGAGAGAAGACTACGAACAGGCCGCCTGGCTTAGAGATCAAATAAAGGCACTTACGGAGGCCTCTGATGAGCAAAAATCAGCCGAGTGATAAGTCACCACTTACGTCGTTACATGCACCATGGGATCATAATAAAAATGCGATCTGGCTTGCATCTACAGTGCGCATCCATCGAAACCTTGAAAAATTTAAATTTCCACATAAGCTTGATGCAGAAAAAAAATCTCATATAGTACAACTAGCGAGTAAAGCAGCTTTACAAGCGACAGGACTTGTAAATCCCTACTTGCTTAAAGCTGATGAGATCAGCCCAGCAGAAAAGGAATTTTTAATCGAACACTTCTTACTCTTTGAAGGCTTTCAAGAAGCACGCCAAGGAGCGGCATTTGCCCTTGACTCTACAGGGGGAACGATAATTCTTTTTAACATAAAAGAGCATCTGCAAATACAGTGCACAGATTGCGAAGGCGACCTTGAAAAAACCTGGGCAAAAGTGGTTGGGATCGAAAATCAGATCGCCGAAAGCCTAAACTTTGCCTTTTCGCCCAAATTTGGCTACCTCACAGCTGAACCACAGCATGCAGGAACCGGACTCGTAGTCTCAGCGTATCTACACCTTCCTGCACTTATACATATGCATCATCTTGAAAAGGAGAAGATCGAGGGGATTATAACAAGCGGCATTCAGGGAAGCCCCGATGACCTTGTTGGAGATATTTTAGTGATCAGAAACAGCCAAACCCTTGGTCTTACTGAAGAAACAATCATTTCAAACATGAGGGCTGCGATTTTACGGCTTGTTGTGGCCGAGAAGGACCTAAGATCTGAAATTAAGGCAACAGACAACGTGCGGCTAAAAGACCTTACAGCGCGCGCTATAGGCCTTATTAAGCACTCATATCAAATCGATGCGCAGGAGGCGCTTAATGCCCTCAGCTTTTTAAAGCTTGGTATTGAGCTTGGCTGGATAAAAGGCATGAGCCTTGAAGATGTCAACACACTATTTTTCGACTCAAGAAGAAGCCATCTGACTTATCTTTTGGCTAATAAGTCGGCAGATGAGGATATTGCTGTTAGCAGAGCAAGATTTTTGCGTGAAAAGGGATCGAAACTCAGTTTTATAAGCTAAGAAAAAAAACAAGATTGGCAGGATCGCCTTCGGCGACAGGATAAACAAAAGAGAAGAATGTTAGTCATCTGCTCTCTTTTTTTATCCTACCGGCGAAGCCGATCTTGCCTATCTTGTTATAATTTATGCAGCTTGGAGGCG
>JAFEGT010000013.1 GCA_018239765.1 Verrucomicrobiota bacterium | reverse complement strand
GGGATAAAGGCTAAAGGATAAAATTAGGAAATTTGGACTTTGGTATTTTTGGACATCGTCGTCAAAATCGCTGTAAGCTCTTTTGCTTCTTGTGCTATTGGTGCAACTTGCACAGCCTCGCCGATTCCTGATAATTGAAGCAGATCAAGCCAATATCGAGTCTCTTCAAGCTCTTGTAGCCCACCATCGATCTTGGCCACAAACTCTTGCTTAGAACGAGCTCTACTTGCCTCACGATAATGCGCTCCCACAGATGTTCCAGACCTTAGCATCTGTTTTCCAATCACCTGAGCCTGCGTAGTTTTATCTAAAGACGAAAATAACTTTATGATGGATAAGGCAAATTTTAGAGTTCTTTGAGATAAATCTTCGGCCATATTTTTAGCCATTATCCTTTATCTTTTAGCCTTTATTAATATGGGGGCGGGTGGATTCGAACCACCGTATACCGAAGTAGAGGGATTTACAGTCCCTTGCAATTGGCCGCTATGCGACACCCCCAAAAGAAAGGATAAGGGATGAAGGGTAAAGGCTAAACTTAGGTTTAGCGCTTATTATTCTTCGATCATCACTTAAAGAATGCTGACTGTAGGATTCGAACCCACGACCGTCCGATTACAAATCGGATGCTCTACCAACTGAGCTAAGTCAGCGTAAAATCGTGCTAAGTGTATACCAAAAAAGCGTGTTTCAAAACAAGCACTTTTTCAGTATTATTCATTTTTGCCCTCTGGAGTATATGTGGACGGGGGTACAAGCTCCGGAGTTTCGGCTTCTTTTGTCGAAGCTTTGGATGGCGGCAGGCTACTTTTATGCGGCGCATCTTCAGATTCAACGATATTAACAATTTTTTGAGCAAAAGAGAGCATAGGATTTTGTCCGGAATCCTGCACGCTAAAGGTGCGCTGAACCTTTTTAGACTCAGCCTCAATAGCTCCATGACACTTTTTATACTTAAGACCCGACCCACAAGGACAAGGTTCATTTCTCTTTGCTTTCATGGCTAAGTAGGGTATCATATATGGCATGAATATTTCCAATAATATTGCAATCCCACCATGGACAGGCCTTGGCAAAAGGCTCGAAAGCGCTACCCGCAAGGCACTTTTTGACTTCGGCATAGTAGAAGGCGTAACAAATCTTGCAATAGCCCTGAGCGGCGGCAAAGATAGCCTTGCCATGCTTTTTCTTTTAAAGGCCATTTCAGGTAAAGGATTTCCCCCATTTAAACTTACCGCTATAAATGTAAATGGCGAGTTTACCTGCGGTGCGGCTGTCGGTGGTGGCTATCTTGAAGAAGTGTGTAAGGCTCTTGATGTTCCATTAATCGTCTGCTCTTCAAACAAGCAACTGGAAGATCTGGAATGCTACAGCTGCTCTCGCGAACGTCGCACACTGCTCTTTAAAGCCGCAAAAGAAGCAGGATGCGAAGCTATTGCCTTTGGTCACCATCGCGATGATAACGCCCAGACACTACTGATGAACCTTTTTCACAAAGGTGAATTTGCAGGACTTTTGCCAAAACTTGTTATGCGCGATTTTGGCATTACAATCGTGCGACCGCTTATATATATCTCTGAGGCCGAAATTATCGAATTTGCAAAGATGTATGGCTTTGCACGCATCACCTGCCGCTGCCCTGTAGGACAAAACTCCATGCGCAAAAAAACTGATGCACTCCTTAACGAAATAGAGACGCTATTTCCCAACGCTCGAAGCAACATCGCCTCAAGCGGACTTATTTATGGCTCAAAAAAAGCAATCTGGTAACATTGGATTCATATGCAAACACAACAAGAAAGTCGAATTACGATTCAAGGTATAGAGCTTGCGCTTGCTTGCCCTGATGTGCTGTCGTACCATTGGGTAGGCCAGCAAGATGTTTTAGAACAGCTACTTGCCGCCTGGCTTGTAATCGACCCTAAAGACATCCCCTTAAGCCCGCGGCTCATTGGCAAGCCCGGTGTTGGCAAAACCACACTCGCCTACGCCGCAGCAAAAGCTATAGGACGCGACGTCTACATCTTTCAATGCACCATGGATACGCGGCCAGAAGACCTGCTGATCACTCCTGTTATCGATAAAGCTGGCGGCATACGCTATGTAGCCTCTTCGCTTGTAACCGCAATGATACAGGGCCAGGTTTGTATTTTAGACGAAGGCAATCGCATGGGAGAAAAATCCTGGGCATCACTTGCGCCGCTTTTAGATGCGCGTCGCTATGTTGAATCTATCGTTGCCGGCCTCAAAATTGCTGCGCACCCTAATTTTAGAATATGCGTCACTACCAACGAAGATGCCTCAACATTTGAAATACCAGAATATATTCACAGCCGCCTCCAGCCTCAAATTTATATCGACTTTCCAGAGCCTGAAGAAGAAAAGCGCATACTTTCAGAAAACTTGCCTTTTGTAGACGAAGCAATCATCGATTACGTCGTTGCCTTTTTGCATCGCGCCCACATAAGTGATGAGCGCTACACCGTTCGTGATGGCATCAACATAGCGCGCTATGCTGCCAAACGAATAAAGAGCGTAAAAGACAAACCCGACATGACCGGTTTTTTGCGTCAAGCTATAGCCATGACGCTTGGAGATGAAGCCTTAGTTTATGCTCTCTAAAGGCCCATTTTACATAGTTCCTACCCTGCACTACTGCATGGAGTTTGCTCAGGAAGTACGGCGCGCATTCATGGAATTTAAGCCAGACTGCGTAGCAGTAGAGCTTCCAGAAACCATGCAGCAGCAGTTTTCACATGCAACAAGCCGTCTGCCCGATCTTTCTGTAGTAACAGCAAAATCAAATGGCGAAACACTCTATTTTCCAATAGAGCCTTGTGATGCAAGTCTAGAGGCTTTGCGCTCGGCTCAAGAAGCACAGATTGCGGCATTTTGTATTGACCTTGATGTTATGGGCTATCCCAAATTTGTTGACATTTTGCCAGATCCTTACGCTATCACTCGTATAGGGCTAAAAACCTATTATGAGGCCTGTACAGGCACACTTAGAGCTGATCCAGTTGTACGGTCAGAACATGACAAGATGCGCGAGCTTTACATGGCAAAGCGGCTTCGTGAGCTTTCGTTTTCGTATGAAAGAATTTTGGTAGTTACGGGCATAAGCCATGTTCAGCAAATTATGGCGCACCTTAATGACCCATCGTATCCGGAAGCACACCCTGTAGAGCGCACAGAAATTAGCCTTGCCACCTATCCAGAAGAGGCGCTTCGTGAAGTGCTAGGCGAGCCAGGCTACATAAGTAGACGCTATGAAGAGTGGCGAGAAAACGCCGAAGGTTCACTTGATCGCAATGAGTGCAACTATGACCTTATAAAATCTGCTCAAATACCCTATGAAGCCGCCGCCCGTAGAGAACTTGGCGCATATGACATCGACAGACTCTTTCTTTTTTTACGCAACTGGGCAGCTATTCGCAACATGCTTCTACCTGACTTTATGCAGCTTTTAACAGGCGCAAAAGCGTGTGTAGATCACAACTTTGCCTATGAAGTGTGGAAACTTGGCACAGAATATCCCTATTATAAAAATGTCGATTCCCTTCCAGAGGTAGATCTTTCTGCTGATGAATTGTGGGGCTATACAAAGCGGATCCACTTTCACCTAAAATCTCCTTCAGATAAGGGCCTTTTTTGGCGCCGCTTACGAAAAGATCAGAAGGGCAAATTGTACTACCCCCCAAATCCTTTTTCAATCTGCTCATACCCTCCAGAAGATAGTGTGGTAGAGAAATTTGGCCTCTTTTTGAAGAAAAAAGGCATTCAGCAGCAGACAGAAGAAGGTGCGCACACTATACCCTTCTCTAATAGCATTGAAGATGGCATCGATGTGCGTGAAACGATTAGACACTGGCCAGAAAAAAAGCTCTATGTCAAAGCCCGAGGCCGACCTCCAGGACTTGTGGGTTCTTGTGTGGTTATTTTTGATGAAGATGAAACAAACGAGCGCTACCCCGCAAGAATGACATGGCTTGGTGAAAACGAACAAGAATCAGATATGGCCTTTTTTTCTACCTCAATGTCCAAAGATATTGTTGGGCCAGGCATTGCGCGCTGTGAGTATGGAGGCTTTTTACTCTCCTACCCAGCCAAACGCATGTATGATGTCTGGATGGATCCAGACTATGCCGAGCTTACAAAAAAGCATGAAGTGCTGCTTGCCGCAGCTATCGACTACTCAAGAAGACCTGTTATCGTTTATGCCGGCCTTAATCCACCAGAGCCGCACATCAAAGCGCATGCAAGTCGCCAAGGCAAAAGAATACTCTACATCCCCATTTCGCAATTTTCAAAGCAGGTAATCGACAAATTGCGTACGTTCCATATCCTTGATGGTCAGGATAAACGTAAAATCGCCGATGAGTACATATACTAAATAGTTTATTTATTCCGCTTGAAGTATTGAACTTCGCGCTCGTGCTTTTTGGCGGCCTCAAGTGAGTCAAAAGTACCAAGGTTTTTGTGCTTGCCATTAGGGCCTTTTACCCTTGAATAGAGTCGCCATTGACCTGTTTTTAGCTTGCGTATCATGACACACCTCCTTTTGCTTGGGGGCTACCCCTATTGTAGCATAATGGTTGAAATTAAAGACTCTAGGGACGAAAATTATCGTCATGTACTGCCTTTTTCTTTTTTTACTCCTACCAATTAGCCTTATGGCTATTGTAGATAACTCTATAATACCTCTTATGGACTACTATAAAACCATCAAGCAGGTGGATGTAAAAAAATACTCCAAAACACAGTATGATGCTATTGGCGAAGCATTAAAAAGCCGCGAATCAAGCTTTCGCGTGGTAAGTTACAACATGCTCTTTGACCGATATGATCACCTCCTCGCCAAGCCCTATCGCTGGTATGCGAGAATGCCGCGAGTGCTTGATCTTATCGACGACATGCACGCCGACATCATCGCGGTTCAGGAACTCTATCCAAATCAAATTCAGGAACTCCTTGAAGAGCTTGGTAATGAATATGGTTTTGCCGGAAAACTTCCTGCGGCAGGAGCCGAGCCTTGCGAAATCAATGGCATTTTTTATAGAAAATCGCGCTTTATCTGCGACTCAAACACAACGCACTACATATCAGAAACTCCGCAAAAGCCATCTTCCGACCCTTTTTCAAACGAACCGCGCACACTTGTTGAAGCACACTTTACTGATCTTAAAACAAAAAAAGAGCTAGCCTGCTTTTGCACTCAGATTGCCTTTGGCTCTGCCGATTCTCGCGAATATGCCGCTAATTTTATCACCAAGTTAATCGAGACTATAAGCCAAAATAAGGCATGCATTCTTGCAGGAGATTTCAATAGCTTCTCTCCACATATTGATGATCCTAACGTCCCGTTTTTTGACGGCACTTTTGTTCTTGGAATATTTACGAAGGGCTGCCTCAAAAACAGCCGCGATATGGCTCTTATAGGCACTATGGGGCCTACATCCACCTACACCAACCGTCCAGGGGCAATTTTGCCCTTTCAAGGCACAGGCACTCCAGGCATTATGCTCGATCACATATTCTGCTCAAACAAGCTTAAAGTGCTCCTATCGGCCGTTCAGCCTGCGCAGGTAGACGGCATGTACGCATCAGATCACTTACCTGTGGTTGTTGATTGTATACACAACTAGGTTTTCATTTTAGAGAGCAGGCCTTCTGCCTGAAGAATATTTGCTTTTATGCTGTTAAAGCTATTGAGAACGTGTTTTGTGTGATTACCCATCTTTGAAAATCGCTCAGAATCAACTTTGAGATACTCCAAAAGCTGTTCCAGCTGATCTATAGAGCCTCTATCAGTAAAGTGGATATCTTCAATGCGGGCAAATATATCCTGCACACGATCTTCAAGCGTAGAAATGTAGCTCATCGCAAGAGCTGAATCCTCCAGCTGATGCTTTACAAGCTGTGGAAAAGGCTCTTCGAGTACTACTTCACCATCTTCTTCCTCATGACGTATCTGAACGGTATTTTCTTCTGCATTTGTAAGTGCATCGATTGTAAGAAAACCAAGCTCTACAAGCGAGTTTCGCCTATCATCTACCGTCGATTTCCATACAAAAAAGGCGTGTAGATCGTCAGTTTCTGCCTGAGAGCCTGCCATGCCAATAAGCTCTGAAATAATCGGGTAGAGATATCCATCGAGCTGAAATTCATTTTCTTCCCTTTCGCCATTTTTCCATCCGCATTTTGCAAGAGCATCGTCTTTGTAGTTTGCAAGCACCTCTAAATCCTTTTCTATGGACTGCTTAATTAGCCCCTGAGCTACTTGTACGATACGTTTTTTAAGCTTGCGCTCATCGCTAAACTGCGAATATAGCTCAACACTTTCAATTGCCTGACTTAGAATATTGTTAACGTGAGGAGCCGGCTGTTTTAAAGCCGATGTAAGGTATTTTGCATGGTCAATCATAGGATCTATACATTTTGAAATAAAGCAGGTAGCGGAGGAGCCAAATTCCTGACTTAAGCGCTGCTTAATCTCTTCAAGGTGTGTGCAGATAGTTTCTGCATTCTGGATCACCTCGCTTGTCTTTTGTTGCTGTAAGGTAATCTCGCGCATCATATGTAGCGGAGGCTCAACCTCTTCGCGCTGAGCATCAATTCGCGCCTGCTCACCTATAAGCTCGCCTAACCAGCCAAAGAAGTTGCCCACGCGCGAGAAAACGCTCTTTTTTTCTTCTTGCTCGTTTTTGGGATCACCTTCATTAAAAGACATAGCTTCCCTAAATAAAAAAGCACCCTGAACTCCTACCATTATTATAGTACTTTTTTGAATTTGAGGGAATTACGTTCTTTTTTCGTATGTGTCTAAGGCTAAGAGGGCTGGCTCCTGACACTTTTCTATCAGAACGCGGGCAGTTGGGATTTCATATATTCGAACAAGAGCATTAGCTAGCTCCTGGCTTATTTCTATATCCTGCACAGTGGGTTTCCAGCTTGTTTTATGCTTTATTTGCCACTTTTTAGCTTCTATCATAACCTCTACAAGGTCGCTAAAGTGCTGTTGGAGCACAGGAAGACGCTCCACAAGCATATCAAGGTCGGTTATCTGATTGAGTTCACTGATAATCTCTTGATTTATAGCCCTGCCACGAGCCAAAAAATAGTCAGGCGATTTGCTGCTACAAGAGCTAAAAACGAGGATGATAAGAGCTAAAATGTACATAGGCCGATTGTAGAGAAAAGCGATAAATTTTGCCTTCTGTAATTTTGCTATTGTCATAAAAAGCACGAAGCGCGTAGAATGTTGGCACTTGAACGTTGAAATGACGTTTAGGGCGTATAGCTCAGTTGGTAGA
>JAFEGT010000139.1 GCA_018239765.1 Verrucomicrobiota bacterium | reverse complement strand
ATGGGTGATATTTTTGAGGATGAAAAGCGCATGCTCTTTGCTCGCATAGCTAAGGGTGCTCGCCGCCTCGCTGCTGCCGCTGCCTGATTCTAATATGCTAAAACAAAGTATTGATAAAAAATAGTTTAATGTGTTATGCTATTGTTTCAGTAAATAGGAGTAATACATGGCAGCTATTAATATAGATAGAACAGCAGAGGTGGCACGCGAGGGGTATGACTATACCACCCGAGCAGTCAAAATTGCTAAAAAGTCTATTAAGGTTGCTACGGCCTTCGGAAACACCATGGCTGAGCTTTCCGACATAATTACGGCCTTTAAAGCCTTTAAAATCATCAAAGGTCTTTCTGCATTTCGCGACTTAGCTCGCCATAGCATTAAACTCATAAAACCGGGTGATCTTACAAAGAAGTTTTTTGCTACTATTGGTCTTCTTAAGGCGGTAAAGAAGATTGTTGGGGCAGTTGGGGTTATATTCACCTACTTAAATAAGTTTAATCTTATTTCTGCATCATCACTTGCGTGGACGACTATAGCAGGCTATATTTTTATGCCGATAAATTTTATATCGGCAGGTATTTCAGGGTATCAGCTTGTAGAAAAGGTAAAGTTTCAAAAGGCCTTTAGAGAGGATTTAAGTCAGGCAAAAAAGACCGGTGCAAGTACGCTTGTAAAACATATGATTGCTCATGAGCCGAAGCTTCGTAAGATGAGGGTTTTATCAAAAAACTCAGGCTTGAATTACAGGTTAAATGGTATTCTGACAAAACTGAAATCATCAAATGCTGAAATCCGACAAAAGGCAAAAGATGAGTCTCTTTTTATCAAAAAGCGACTTAAGGATCGTTTAAGAGAACAGGTCGGAGTTGCAGGCGTTAGCACAAGCTTATCCGTTGGTGGTGTTGCTTCTACAGTTGTGGGCCTTGCCTGTCCGCCCGCGGCTCCAGCGCTTGCGGCAGTTGGTCTTGGCCTTGGCGTAGTTGGTGTTGCCAACACGATCTACAGTAAGTTCATACCAAAAGGCGATATCTTCGAGACGGAAAAGAGAATGCTCTTCTCTCACGTTGTTAAAGGTGTCGAAAAGCTTGTAGACCGCTTTCGGCCTGCGGCCGCTGCAGCTTGAGCGCTAACTAATAAAGGGTTACGTGCCCGTGCCCGTGAGCGTGCCCGGGCCCGATGTATCTTAAGCCTTTCCAAAAAATAGCCATTCATAGATAAGTATCCTCCTGTTTCCGCTTTCGGGCACGCTCACGGGCACGGGCACGGGCACGATTTTTTTATAGTTAAATGTTATGCAAGTTAGTGAACAACCGGTACTTTTTTTTCGAGCAGCAAGGGCGTGCGTACATTTAGTGGGACATTGGGTGCCCCTTTCTGATATAGCTACAAAGCAATGCAGGGCAGTACGTCTCTTTTCGGCAGCTCATGGCTTTTTTGGCGCTGCCAGAATTAACGAAGAGATGCACCTCTGGGTGCTTGTCAACCATATTCGCAAATATGTAAGTTCTATAGCATGGTTTTGCAAGTCGGCGGCAGACTATGGCTATATAAGCCCAGAAAGTGTTGCCTGGACTGTTTTTGTATCAAAAATGCGCTATCCTGCAGCCTGCATTTCGCTCTATTATGGAGTCAAAAAAGTCTACACCCTCCTTGGTGATTCTCAAAGCAGCACAGTATTGGTGACTAAGCAGATTTTCTACTGCACCACCAAGATGCTCATTGTCATTTCTCCAATAAATCCATTTGTTTCATTGAATTTAGCTGCGCTGGTTGCTATAAGGGTGTTAAACCTTTACTTCGCAACCATATGCACAAAGCCAAAGTAGAAAAAATTCAAAGTGAGCTCAGAGGGGCAAACCAGCCTGTGAGCCTTGCCAAAAGTAGCTTGCAGTCAAACACCACACGTCCATCTGACTATAAAAAGAGTACCAAAAAGCTCTCAGCGGACTGCCTAAACCAGATTATTTCAATTGATCCCGTACAAATGGTGGCTGTTGCTGAGCCGCGTGTAAGCATGCTTCAACTTGCCCAAGAGACCTTTAAACAGGGCCTTATACCGCTTGTGGTGCCGGAGTTTAAGGGTATTACTGTCGGAGGGGCTATAATGGGATGTGGAGGGGAGTCTAGCTCACACAACCATGGCCTCTTTCATGATATCTGCAACTCTTTTGAGCTGTTGCTAGGCGATGCTACTGTTGTGACGGCTTCAAAAAGCGAAAATAGAGAGTTATTTGAGGCGATTCCTGGTTCATATGGCTCTCTTGGTATGCTCTTAAGTGCTGAAATTAGGCTGCAAAGGGCCCTTCCCTGGGTTACGCTTGAGATTGAGCGTTTTAGCTCCGGTCTTGAGGCTATAGAAAGAATGCGCGAATTGATAAACAAGGTGGAGCCGCCGGAGTACTGCGAAGGTATTATTTTTTCAGAAAATGATGCAGCCCTCATCGTGGGTAGGCAAACTGAAGAGCCTGCTGAAAATATATTTTCCGATGGTCCATTTGCTCCTTGGTATTATGCCTTTATTCAAAAGGAAAAAACTACCTTTAGTGTGCCGCTAATCGACTATCTCTTTAGACATGATAGGGGAGCCTTCTGGATGGGCGCATACGTACTTCATGCGCCAATTCTTAAAAAACTGTTTGCAGAGGGCATCTGGAAACTACAAAACCCAAAGCCCTTTACCGCTGAAGAGCAGCTAAAGTTCTCAAGCTTAAAAACACCTACAGGGCTTCTAAATCCTCTAACCTACAGTTTTACCACTAGCCAAAAACTTTTTAGGCTTCTCCATTCTTGCGAAGATTGGGTAAATGAGCGGTTTATTGTGCAGGACTTTACCTTTCCCGAAGAGACGGTTTCTGGATTTTTAGCGGAAATGCAAAAATCATCGCCTCTTTATCCTCTCTGGCTCTGCCCTGTAAAGGCGCAAAAAATAGAGCCCCTTTTTGCGCCGCATAGTCTTAATGGTGCCAATAGCATCAACATAGGAATATATGGCATTCCAAACAGCAAAAAATCGATTATGGAGTCGCTTCGTGATTTAGAATCTGCTCTTCATCGGTATAAAGGAAAAAAATGGCTCTATACAAACTCAACGTACACTCCCGAGGAGTTTTGGTCTATCTATGACCACGCGCAGTATACTAAACTAAGAAAACAGTATAACGCCGAAAACGTCTGGGTAAGTATAGAAAATAAAGTGTTATAGAAAATAAAGTGTTATAGAGTTCATTCTGTTTTGCGACCTTTCGTGTAATAGACTCGACAGGATAAAAGATTGGCGATACAATATCCAACTTTTTTACTGAGAACTCTCCATTACTATCAATAGCATTACAATGACTCCCGTGCAAATGAGGAGCCTTCCTGATATGTTAACTAGGCCTCCTCTTGCGCTTTCACGGGAGCGCGCCTACAGGCTGTTGACCTATATTAAGCAAGAAGCTGTGAAGCCAACAACTGGCTTTTACAGGGTAAAAAAGTGTTCAGAAACTGGTGGTGTGAGCATTACTATTGAAAGCACAGCACAGAGTGAACGCCAAAAAATCTTTAGGGTGCATAAATCGAAGAAACTTGCCAAATGCATTTTTAAACGAGTAAAATATGCACTTCAATTTGATCAATCCATGACTTCTTATCGTGAGGTTGTGCGTCTATTACCAAGAAACAGAGCTAAAGGATGGGATGAGCGTGTCCTTTCAGGTTTTCAACTTCATGAACTGCTCTTTACAAAGCTGCAGCAGGGACTTAGAAAGAGGGGCGTACCTCTTGGTCTATGCTGTATAGCGGAGCCACCTCAGCAGGTTGTGAGTGAAGAGCGCATTCAGCCTTTCTATCCAAATAACCTCATAAATAAAAGATATGATTTACATCATCTGCTATCTGAATTTTCATCTCTCTTTTACACCCTTCATCTGATGCATTGTGAAGGGTACTATCACAACGATGTAAAGCCTGGTAACTTGCAGTTTGATGAAAATGATCATCTTGTTTTGAACGACTTTGACCTGTGCGGCTATAAAGTTTGCGATCTTGCATCGAGGTATGTTTTTTGGGACGTTGCAACTCAAAACGGCCTGCACAATCCCTATGCTGATGTAGTAGGTGGTATAGCCTCTCTCCTCATAGCGGTTTTTGACGGCGAAGAAATAGTATATAGCTTACGCGATGTAGAAGATGATGATTTATTCAAAAAACAGTTCACGTTCGAGGGACTGAGCGAGCTCTTTAAGGTTAAAGATGATAGCCTACACATAGCCATTATTGAGCTTGCCTCACGCGTGCTCGAAGGACAGAGGGCTATTTTATCAGCGATTGCCTCTTCCTATTTTTCCCACCTCATGAAATTGGGAGGGGCAGAGTCATTTGTCTCTCTAGATGTTGATGCTATGGAGTTGGGGATAAGGAGTCGCATGCAAAAACTTTTTTCCGATCCAGCTATTGGCCTTTCAAGCGTTATGGAAATTACAACTAAAAATGTAGATACCATTGCTCAGAAGATTTCTAACATCTCAAAAGAAGATGGTGATAGAGCTCTCTTTGATTTTTATGAGCAGGCATCTTCAAAGGTTAAAAGTCAGCTTGATTCACTTGTCAATCGTTTTCGTGAGTATTGTAAGTTAGTAGAAAATGATACAGTATATGATCTACTTAATCTAGCCAGCTATGATGAATCGCTTTTTCTCTTGTTAGATTCTCCCGATGCTCAAGACCGCGTTAAGGGGTATCAAGAGCTTTGGAAGCTTGCGCCATCTGCTCAAGAGGTTCAGAGGGCTATTTCGTCGATTCTCACTAAAGTGACTGGTGGGATTTCTTGAGACTGCAGGTCTCTTCTATCTGCTTAAAATTTTACAAGTAATTTAAAGGATTTTCAATTTGTAAGATTTTTGATTTCGCAATCATAAAGTGTTGTAGTGTTTAATTATGGTTACTGTATAATTCCGCGCTTTTAATTTTATTAAAGGTGGTAATTATGAAAATACAAGATTCGTCAGTTTATAAAGCAGTAACTACTGTAGCTAAAAGTGTATATAAAGCGCTCTCAAGCGAAGTAAGCGTTTTAGTTTTTGCAGGAACAAACATCCTCAAAGGTTTGCAAGGTGTCGGCGTCTTTGCGCTCGACAACGCGCGAGTAAAACTTGCTCTTTCAATTGGAACTCTTGTGAAGTCGGCATTCGAAACGTTTGCGACTGTTCCAAAGATGCACGAGGTTTCTGTACTTCGCACTGATCTTTTTGAGATTATGAAAAGTGGCGATGTAAAAAAGACATGCACTTACATTCGCGATAACCAAAAGCAGATCCGCAACATCCTCGGTGTAGCAAAAAATGCAGGAATTCTCAAGCGCGCTGAAGATGTGCTTGCAGGCAAAGTAACTTCTGAAAAAGCAGAAGAGTTTCTTACCGTTATGCGCCGCCGCGTTAATCTACAGTTTGGTGTCAACCTTACAAAGCTTATAACACGTGTAGCGAACGTTGGTGCTTCTATCGCGCTGGTTTCAACTCCAACGAGTCCTGCGTCACTTGCAATTACTGGCTTGTGCGGTGTTGCAACACTTGGTCTGTGGGCGTTTGAAAAGGTGTTTTTGCCAAGCAATCCGTTTGATGCGCCAAAAGATATCTGGTACGAAACAATACCCCACAAGATACGCTCGACAGCATTTAAGATTAGCGATACAATAGCCACCTTTTTTGCCGAGAAGCCACTATTAGCAGCAGCATCATAACCACAACTCCCGCTCAAGGCGGGAGCATTCCTGAATTTTTTACCAGGCCGCCTCTTGGTTTATCCCAGGAGCGCGCTGTAAAGCTTTTTCAGGCTATTCAAGAAGAAGCCAAAGTGCCTAAAGGTGCACTTCATCGAGTGAAAAAGTGCGAAAAAAGCGCTGAAGTTACTTTTTGGATTCAGTTTGAGCCAGAGCCTTTTTATAGAATCAATGTGCCCAACGGATTGATTGGGTATGGCTCATACAAAGATGCAAAGTACGCTTTGGAGATGTCACCTGATATAAAGTATGTCTACCCTGTTGTTCGCCTGCTTCCTGCTGATAAGCAAAGTGGCTGGAACATTACGGCATTAAGGGGCTTTGACATGCACCAAAAGCTGTTTGAAAAGTTAAGGCATCGTGGTGCTCTTTCATGTATCGCTGATCCTCCAACATATTTTGCAGAACAAGAGTTTGTCCAGCTGTACTATCCCAAACGATTAAATGAGCTTAAAGACAATGTAGAGCATATTTTATCGGAGTTTTGTGTGCTCTTTTCTACACTCGATGGAATTAATCGCCAAGGCTACATGCACAAAGATCTCAAGCCGGACAATATACAGGTAAATAGCCGAAATCATCTTGTTTTAAATGACTTTGATCACTGCGACTATAAGCTGCATGGGGCCTCTTCTGAGTATGAATTTTGGGACTTTGCAACACAATTTGGGCTCCACAATCCTTACGCTGACGTAGTGGGGGGAATGGTTTGCCTTCTCTATACAATCTTTTATGATGATTATGATCTTATTACGTTCGAGCGTGATCCAACCCATAGTCTGTTTAAAGAAAGTACAGCTGTAGAAGATGTCTGTATGTTGCTGAATAGTAAGTCAGGCCCTAAAAAAGAGCTCATTGAGCTTGCCTGCAAGGTGTTTCAAGCAGAGGATAGAGTCTTTAGTGCGATTCTCTCATCAACTGTCTACTTTTTTATGAAAGAGGGTGGGGCGCAGTCGTTTAATGAATTTGATTTTGATGCTGCGCATCTTGGCTTGCGGCGTTATATGGTAAGGTTGTTTTCAGCTCCAGAGCTTATTCTCAACACCTTTTTTACAGTTTCAGAAGAAAACGTCGAAGGCATTTCCAACCTCATTGTGAGTGAAGCATCTGTTGAACTAGGCACGTTAGACGGCGTTATTGATATGTTACATGAACGGTTGGACTCTCGAGCGTTCGGTAAGCTACGTGCGCTGCCTATAATTTACTCCAATCTTTATTACCTTATCACTAATGAGGATGTTCTTGATTGGGTTGAACTTGAATATGCAGACGAAACGCTATTTCTACAGCTAAGTTCACACGATCCTCTCGAGCGCGATAAAGGCTTTAAAACGATTAGTGAAATTGCACCGTCGGCGCTTGATGTTCAGCTTGAGCTTGGATCTATCCTGAACAAGATACAAAAAGAAACATAATTTACATCCTACGTAAGATCAGTAATGCTGGCAGGATAGACAAGATAAATACCTAAACGATATGAATGATATAACGATAGGAACGATAGAAATACAAATTCATTAATTGTCGTTTTTATCGATAAGAATCGGGTGTGGTGTGATTTGATTTCATGATCATGCTGCTGCCGGCACATGCAATGAGCAAAAAGCCTGCAACTTCAAGAAGTGATGGGCGTATTCCCCAAATCTGCCACTCAATAAGTCCCACAAAAATCACTGTTGAATATTGAAAGATTCCAATCTTGGAAGGCTTTGCATAGGAGTAGGCTTTGGTAAGAAAAAGCTGCATCAGTACAAGTGAAACCGCAGCGCCAACAGACATGCCCACACTATGCCATGAGGGCATTTCGGCAAGGGAAAAGGCAAAGGGTATCATCATCAGCGTCGACAGCGTAATAAAGTAGTAGACGATGCGAAAGGGCGGCTCTGTTGCATTGAGCTTCTTAATATAGATAAAGGCAATAGCTAAAAAAGCGCCCGAAAGCAGCCCATAGATATCTGATGGATTTTCAAGAGTTGCTGCATCGGGGTGAATAACAAGTGTGATGCCGATAAAACCCACTAAAATTGTGAGCCAGTCGCCAAAAGAAACTGACTGCTTGAGAAGGTAGATGCCAAAGATCGGAATAAAGAGCGGCGCTGTATTAAAGAGAAGCGTTGCATTCATGACAGGAATGCGCCTCATGGCGTATGCATAGAGCAGCATAGCTATAATTCCATATCCTGCCCGTAAAAAGTGATAGCCAATTCTTTCGGTGCCGAGTGTGCTCTTGACCCCTTTTATCAGTGCATAGGGTGTAAGGATAGCTGTCGAGACTAAATAGGTTATAAAGGTTGCTGTAAATGAACTTGCTCCATAGAGGCTTGCTCCATGTAAAAAAAGACCCGTCAAGGCAAAGAAAAAGAAGGCCGTTATGCTAAAAAAGCATCCCTTCGGCAGGCTTGCTGTTGGTTGTGTATACATCATACTTTACACAATCTACAATAATCTGTAGTTTGAGGCTACAGGAGATTTACTATGGTTGAACCTATTATTGGCAAGCTTGGTGCCACAATTATTGGCCCTAAAAACCCTTCAAGAGAGGCTGAGAACAAAGATGTTGTCTGTCCTCCTCAAACTGATGAGGGTATTTTGGCTAACATGCGCTGGTCGTTTGCTGATAGCCATATGCGCATAAGTGATGGCGGCTGGGCAAGAGAAACCACCATACGAGAGCTTCCATCTTCGCCATCGATTGCTGGTGTAAATATGCGCCTAAAGGCCGGCGCTGTTCGCGAGATGCATTGGCACCGTGAAGCTGAATGGGCCTATATGATAAAGGGCAAGGCGCGGCTTTCTGTAGTAGATCAAAATGGCAAAAAATTTCAGGGTGATGTAGGTGAAGGGGACTTATGGTATTTTCCTCCAGGCATTCCTCATGCAATTCAGGGTATTGGCGATGATGGCTGCGAGTTTCTCTTAGTCTTTGATGATGCCAATTTTTCTGAAGATTCTACATTTTTACTTACCGACTGGCTTGCGCATACTCCAAAAGAGGTGCTGGCGAAAAATTTTGGCGTACCAGAAAGTGCCTTTAAAAATATTCCTAAAGAGGAGCTCTACATCTTCCAGATGAAAGAGCCTGTGCCACTTGAAAACTGCACCACGGCAAAAGATGCCTTTACCCACCGTATGCATGCGCAAACACCTCTTAAGATGAAGATGGGTACTGTACGGATTACTGATTCTACAAACTTTCCTATTTCTAAAACGATTGCAGCAGGTCTTGTAGAAATTGAGCCGGGTGGAATGCGCGAGCTTCACTGGCATACAAATTCTGATGAGTGGCAGTACTATATATCAGGTCAGGCAAGAATGACGGTCTTTGCATCTGAAGGTACGGCTCGTACCTATAACTTTCAGGCGGGAGATGTAGGTTCTGTGCCCTTCCCAATGGCTCACTATATAGAAAATACTGGAACAGAGACGCTGCGGTTCTTAGAAATCTTTAAAAGCGATCGATTTGCCGATATTTCGCTTGCTCAGTGGCTGTCGCTTACACCACACGAGCTTGTGCGCGCGCACCTGAATATAGATGAATCGCTCTTACAGAACATTCCAAAGGAAAAAACGCCTGTGGTTTAATATTTAAATATGTTATAAATTTTGCATGATTATAAATGCATTAGACCAACATATTTATGCGTTAGTAACGCAAGAGCCAAAATCAGTTAAAAACGAGCTTGAAAGCCGCGTAAAAGCAGTTGCTGCTGCGGTACTCGCCACTATAGAAGTTGCCATACGTATTGTATTGGTGCCAGCCTGGATCGGTGGCTACGTGGTTTTAACACCGATCTCCTTAATTTTTTCTGCCTTTAAACCTCAAGAGTATGATTTTTTTCATATACAGAGGGAGATGTGGTATAAGACGCTTATTAATCCTACCGTTATGGCCGTGAGTGCTCTTGCTAATACAATTATATCCCCATTTGTTGCTCTTGTAAGCCCTCGTGCTATGGTTGAAATGCATATTGATAGCGGACTTACTACAATCGCAAAGTCTGATGAGTCCGAAACAAAGGAATCAGAACTTCCTTTCCAGGCTGATGATTTTGTCGGCATGGAAGAGTTGCATGAAAAATTTGATAACTATCTCGAAGTGTTAAAAGAGCCTGAGCAAGCCAAAGAATATGGCGTAAAGTTTCCGGCGGGAATGCTCTTATATGGTCCTCCCGGCTGCGGAAAAACCTACACAGTAAAGCATCTGTGCCACTATGCAAAATCAAAAGATGTTACTTTACAGTATCGCCAGCTGAAGGGTAGCGACGTTGCCTCTAAATGGCGCGGTGTTGGTGTTATAAAGATGCGTCAGATCTTTGACGAGGCTAAAAAGGTGGCGCCTACACTTCTCTTTATAGACGAATGTGAGGGGCTTTTTCCATCCCGTGATCGTTTTCGCGAGACCTACGGTGCTGAGCGCACCCAAGAGCTTAATGAGATGCTGCAGATGCTTGAAGAGGCAAAAGAGCATAACATTATTGTGATTGCGGCGACAAACCACCTCGAGTCTGTTGATTCGGCAATCTTTAGAACCGGCCGTTTTGACTACACATTTGAGGTAAAGCCGCCAACAGCTGAAACACGCCTTAAGATGTTTGAAGCCAAGCTTAAGGGTAAAAAATGTGAAGAGGGTCTCGATCTTGCATCTGTTGTAGAAGCAACAGAAGGCTTTACAGCAAGCGATATTGAAACGATTGTGAACGATGCAGCTGCGGCTTCTTGGAAAAAGCGCACATCTATATCAGCTGAGCTCCTTATGGCCTCCCTGGCTACCATTCGTGCGAAAAAGGCCTCAGTTGCCCAAGGCCCGCAGGATAAACCTGAAGATGCTGGCCTTATGGGCGAACTCAAAACCGGCCTTAACGCATTGAGGCAGCTTGTCGGCACTATCGATCGCACCGCTCCTCAGTCCGCTACTGCGGACTAAGAGAGGTCGTCAATAAATTGCTTTAATGCGGCTCGGCTTACATTGGTAAATACACTCTTGTTGTAGCCTGGCAAAGTGGCAGAAGGTGGAAATTCCTTACCAATATTGAGATCTTTATTGGTGCTTTTGCTGTTAAGAGCAGCCCTTATATCTTCAAGAGAGGTGCCTTCAAAGACAATTTGCTTGATGGTTTCGATATTGTCTCTAAATTGGTTGTCATTGAGTCTGTCTGCATATACATAGGCATGAACAAGTCTTATAATTGCCTGCTGCTGCTTATTATTGTTTGTATATTTGATTACAGAAGCAAAATCAACAGGAGCTTCCTCTTCGGCCTCAGGAGCGTTAGTTGCTGCGGCGGGAGCTTCTTGTTCTGCAGGTGCTGCTACTTGCTTAGCAGGGGCAGATGCGCCTGTGCCTGTAAATGGAAGCCAACTCAAAGCGTAACCGCCAACCGCTATAGCACTTGATAATGCCTGTGGAACGTATTTGGCTGCAGCGTCCCAGAGGGGTTTAAAGGTGGAAGGCGTAAGCTTATAGATTTCGTTTTCGATCTTGCTGAGGGATCGATCAGACTTGATGACTTGCGGAAGAGGTGTGCCATCCTGAAACGGGGTCTGTTTTACGCTGCCATCGGCATCTAAGTAGGTAAGTGTGGCATGCTTTGCGCCATTTACTGAATCCACATTATAGGCAAAGAGGCCTGCATAGTCTTCAGGTTTAACATACGTTTGACCTTTGACGCTTTCAAAAGCAGCTCGCACCTGTGTATCTGTACCCCAGTGATAGCCATCTTTCTTTTTGAAGGCATCGGCGGCAGCATTACGAGCATCTACATCTGTTTGCATGCCTTTTGAAAAAGTCAATTTTTTCTCATCAAGAATAGCTTTTACAGAAGGGTATTCTCTCTTTTTCTCGTCGCCAACGAGTATCACTTTGCCGCTTGGCAGTACTTCACAGGAGATTCTTCCTTGATTTTGTGAAAGTATTACTAAGCGTGAAGATTCACCATCGCGAAAGAGGAGGCAGCCGTTTGGCTGAATATTAAACTCTTTAGCCTGGGCTAAGAGCTTTGTTGCTTTATCTTCTGAGAAGCTCCAGGCATCGCCAGCCTCTTTTTTAAACGCAGCTATGTGCTTATGAATTTCCTGAATTTGAGCTTCAGTGTAGTTGTGTAGGTGCATAAGGTCTTTAATTGAGTTTGAGCTTTTTAATACCTTATGAAACTCAGCTAGGTCTTTATAAACACCTGTTTGACCGCCTTCAGAGTTGCGTACATCAATTTGCCCGTTTGGTAGAAGTTTAAGTGTATATTCAGCTTCGCTCCATCCCCACACTTTACCTGGTTCATATCGCACAAATTTAAAGGTGGTAGGGTCATCTTTTCCGCCGAGCAAGAGATATCCATCATCATAACCTTCTAACACCTTGTCAACACTTTGAGGTTTCGTTGCCATAACAAGATCTTTGAGTCGATTAGAGGTGTCAACCTGGCGAAGTGTCATGCCAAACTGTTTTGCAACTCCATCAGGAGCTATATTGAGCAGTTCATTGTTTGAACTTTTAAATTGAAGCATCGGTTGACCCGTTTTTTCATCAAAAATCATGCCTGTAGATTCATAGGTCGTTAGCTTTGGTCCTTCCATTGTTGTGATGTAGGTTTTGTTCGAATCTGTCCAGATTTGGCAAGTTTTCGCACCTGGGGTGTTTCTTAGCTGGCGTTCAACGGTTGCTTTATCAGCTTTCACTGGCTCACCAAGTGAGCGGCTAAGAAGGGCCCCTGCAAGAGGCTCGCTTAAATTGTTTGAGATCATAAAATCATCAAAGCTTGGGAAGATTCTTCCGTTGCCATGCTGAATCCTACCATCGTCTAAAACATGAATGTCGTCAAAACGATCAAAGTATACTGTGCCATCTCTACCCTGTTTGGGGTCTTTAAAGGCAGAAGCTACCAATCTAAATGAAGTTTGCATGCCGTTGCTTTTTACATCGCTGTCTTGGATGATAAAGGGCACTCTTGCGCCAGGAACGTTAGTTGAAAATGGCTGCATTGCCTTCCAAACATTCTCTTGATGGCCATTTGCAACATACTGCTTCAAGCGATCAATAGTCGCCATTCTCTTTTCTTTCGCATCAAGTGAGGCAGGCTCAATAGCAGCTTTTGGTGCTCCTGTTATGCCCTCTTGCGGTTTTGGCTTTTCTGTAGTAAATGGAAAGCTTCTAAATGCTGTTGCACCTTTCTCATCTTTGTATGCCATAACAAGCATCTGTTTGCGATCTACTGTAAAGACTTCCATATAACTTCCCGGCGGTTTGCCAGCAAGATTCTTCAGTGCTTCGGCTTCGCTATCAACCTGTATAACGTCATCTTGGTATGCTTTTTTCTCAATAGGGGTAGTGCGTAGGTTGCTCGCAATTTTCGCGATAAAATCGCTTTTGTCAAAATAGGTTCTTTCACCGGACTTAATCATATTGGGTTGAAAATGGCGTTTTTCTTCGACTTGCGTATCGCTGGTTTTTACCAAAAATTTAAAATCTTTACCTTCGTTTGTTTGACCAACATCAATCTTGGTATAGTCGCCAACTCTTACTTCGGGTCTTAACAGCTCTTTTTTGGCTTGAATAGATTGCCACTCTTTAAGAAATGCCTCTGGACCATCAAAGGTGCCTACAGGACGGCCTCCAATTGAAACCTGAAATTTTCCGTCACTTACTTTCGAAAAATTATAGGTGTGAACTTGTGCCTCTCCTGAGTCTGCTTTTTCTACGATATAGAGTGTTTTTTTATTTGAAGTTAATACAAATGCGCCTTGAGAAAGTGCGGGATTGTTAAATTTAGTAATAATGGTGTTGAGTTTCTCGACGGCTTCGCCTGTATCGTAGTCATGTGTAGTAATTGGTTTGTCTTTTACTTCAGTTTTTGCAGTTTTCTTTACAAGGGTAAGAAAGTGATCTACATCAACATAGGTAATGCCCAGTTTTTTAGGGTCCTTTGTAAAGGTGAATTTGAGCCAAGTTGCAAGACGTTTGAAGCTCAATTTCCCAGTTCCAAGTACTTCACTCTGGTATTTTGCTTCTTTAATATGACTATTTAAAACTTTTATGTTAGTCTTATTCCAATTGCCATTCGCATTGCCTGCAACCTGTTGAACAGCAGTTTTGAGGTCATCTGCTTTGTTAATTTGTTCGATGCCGTCGAATATTTTACCTAATGGGTTAACAGGTGATACACCAGGTTTGCTATGTTTAGCCTTGTCGATATATTCGTCTACTTGCTTCTGGTAGACATCGAGGTTGCTGTATACGCTTAATACTGAGTCGGGCAAGCTATTCATATAATATCTCCCATATTCATCCTTACTTATAGAAATACATCATAATATAAATAATTTCAATAGAATATTAATTAGTTGGCGTAAAGCGTTGATCCTGTTATGCTTTTATCCCTTTACTAGAGCGAGTTAATATTATGATAACAGCGCCTTTAGATTTGCCAAAACCGATACTGTTTGCAAAAGAAGTGCATGAGATAATAGGGGTTATTATTGATTCTGCATCTTCATTTGTAACTTCTGTTGAACATATTACAGGTCGTGTCTATCAGGTTGCTCAAAAATGTTTTGCTATCCTTGGCTTTTTAGGCTTTGCTGGCGCAACCTTTTCTCTTGTAAGCTTTGCCAGCAATATCACAAAGGCCGTGCAGACATCATCATGTGCAGAAAGAGTAAAAAACCTTTTTAAAGCAGCTGTAGACGTAGGCGATACTTGGGGAGCTGTAAACGGATTTTTATGGGCCTTTGAGGCTGTAAATGTTATTTCAAAGAACGCTCTTAGCTGGACGCCTTTTGTTAGCGCTATACTCTTTCCATCCCAAGTGATTAGCCTTGGGCTCGACATGCATGATCATGCCGATACAAAAGAAATGCGCAATCAACTTATGCCCATATTACGAGCTAAAGACCTAACACGCGCCTGTGGCTATGTTGTAGAGCATCAACAGACGGTGCGCAAGTTTTTGCATTTTTCCAAGGCAACAGAGCTCCAAAAGCGCGC
>JAFEGT010000138.1:4335-8777 GCA_018239765.1 Verrucomicrobiota bacterium | reverse complement strand
GGCGTTGCCCTAGGCTCTTATAACTCAGGCCGTTGGCCTGAAGACGAATACCTCTAGTTTTGGAAGAGGTTTTCAAGAGTAAGATCAAGATTAAGATTAAGATTAAGATTAAGAGATTCTTAAGTGACAGCTACCCTCCGGCGAGCCAGCCGGTAGTCCAGGCATTCTGAAAGTTAAAGCCGCCAGTCACGCCGTCAATGTCAAGCACCTCTCCTGCAAAGTAGAGGCCCGGTACCTTTTTGCTTTCCATCGTCTTAAAGTTCACCTCATTGAGGGCAACGCCACCACAGGTGACAAACTCCTCTTTGTTGGTGGTTTGACCATCGATTCTGTAGTGGTCGCGATGCAAGGTTTCAGTAAGACGCAGGATATCCTGCTTGCTAAGATCTGCAATACGCGTCTCTAAAAGGCCAAGTTTGGCAAGAAAAGCTCTCCAGAGCCTATCAGCGATAGCAAAAGGACAGCTTGTTGCAAGCTGCTTTTTAGGGTGCTGCTCTTTAAGGTTGGCAAGAGCTTTTTGCTTTTCTTCGTATGTTAGCTCTGCTAGCCAGTTTATGCTAAGATCAGCTTTGTAGCTGCATTCAAAAAGCTTTCTTGCCCCCCAAGCTGATGCCTTAAGCACACATGGGCCGCTAAAGCCCCAGTGGGTAATAAGCAGCGGGCCCGTCTGTTCAATGCCGACCACATTCACACGTGCGTTTGGCACACTTACGCCAGCAATATCGACGAGCGAAAAGTTGGCGATGTTAAAGGTAAAGAGCGATGGCACACAAGGCGCTATCGTATGGCCAAGGGATTCAAGCCACGAAAAGACCTTTCTATTTGATCCTGTAGCGAGGATAAGCTTTTCAGCATAGAAGGGCTTCGTTGTAGTCTGTACAGTAAAACCAGGTTCAATGCCTACAACGTCAGTTTCTAGATAGATATGCACGCCTGTTTTATCGCACTCTTTTTGCAGACAGTCTATGATCGTTTGAGAGCTATCCGTAATGGGAAACATTCTGCCATCAGCTTCTGTTTTAAGCCGTACTCCCCGCTCTTCAAACCATTCAATCGTATCGCGTGGCTGAAAACGGCTAAAGGGGCCATAAAGTGCGTCCTTGCCTCGTGGATAGTTTGTGACAAGCTTTGCCACATCGAAGCAGCTGTGGGTCACATTGCAGCGCCCACCGCCCGATATACGCACCTTGGCAAGTGGCTTTTTTGTTTTTTCGAGAATAGCTACCTTTTTACCTAGACTTTGGGCGCGAATCGCCGCAAAATAGCCCGCTGCACCCCCTCCAATAACAATTATGTCATATCTATTCATAGACTCTTCCTGTCATACACTATCCCCATATCAATCAAAAAAGTGACGTCTGTTTTGAAAACACACTCAGAAAGAGAATGACATTGAGTTATATTTAAAACAATATTGGCATCTGCTGCTTTCGTCTTTAAAAAAAGATCAAACAAAATGACAGCTGAATCTCTATCGAGAGCAGCAAGCTTCTCTTTAGGTTCCGTTAATGAGAGGCTCGCCAAGTGCATTTCAAGCTCTTCTAATGTCCCTTCATCTGTAAGACTACCTTGGAACTTTTTCAGGCAATCGATTTGATATTTGATATTGTCTTGATACCGAGGCTGGTTTTGTAACCAGTATTCTAACTTCGCTATTCTTGCAGCAACCGCGCTTTTCAGTTCAGCTCTAGTAGAAGCATAAAAGCCATTATCGATGCCGATCAAACGAAGATCACTTCCAGTAAGTAAACCGCTCTCAAATAATTCTCTATTAGAAAATTCAGACCTATGTAAACCATAGCGCTTCATCAAGATGTCAACTGCCGATGTTTTAAGAAACTCATCATCACTTAACATTAAAAGAGGTGCCGGAGCATCTATAGAGGGAGGCCCCTCAAGAGGCTCATTGAATTTGTTAAATATCAAATAGTTCAATGCGTGAAAGGCGTCAAGGATTGGTTTTAAAGCCTCATCATTTTCTAAGGCTTTTTTTAACCTTATGCTATGGATGTAGAGTGTCACTGCATAAGGGGGAGAAAATGTGAGCAGCAACCATGTGAGCTTCGTTACAATAGAAGAAACCTTATCCGATGCCAGCTGCTCCAGCCTCTTTAGCTGAGTTGAACCAATATATTCCTTAAGCTGCTGGCACTCCTGTTCGAAATCGAGTATCGATACATCCCGATTATGATAGACAGGTAGCATTTGATAAGCCCTATGAAACGCTTCTAAGGGAACCTTGCTGCTTTGTTGCATAAGCCGATTGAGACTGTCACCATCTAGCTTCAGCGTTCTAGAAAAGCGAGCCTGTAAAAAGAGAACGTCCACAAAAGCATCCATCACCTCTTCATAGCAGTCGCGCTCTGATGTCAATTGAATAAGTGCTTTAAGCTTCTTTTGCATATGGGCGATGAATACTTCAATTACCCTTCTCGAATAGGAAAGGTATAAGAGTGGCAGTGATCTAATTGAGGCTCCCCTCTCCAACAGCTCTGCCACAAATTCAGGTTGATCCGCGTTTGCCGCAATATGTAAAGGCCTATCAAAAAGATCGACCCGGTCTGAAAAAAGGGAAATAATCTCAGTATGGCCATTCAGTGCCGCCATTGATAGGGCTGTCCAATTATCAGCTGTTACCTGATCAATCTTTGCACCCATGAGTGCAAGCTCGCGGGCGGCATCAAAGCTTCCTTGCGAGCATGCCAGCATAAAAGGCGTATAGCCATCTGGGTCTACTGCCTCCAAAACCTCTTTTGAACAGCCTTTAAATTCTCGAACTACCTCTACAAAGTTTTCATCTGCAGCCACATGAAGTGGTGTCTCTTGTAGATGCCTTTTGCAGATTACGGCTGGATCAGACCCAGCATCTAAAAGCTGCCTAACGATGCGAGCATGCCCTCGCTTGCAAGCAAGGTAGAGAGGAGTCTCCTCATCACCAGTACGCTGTTCTCGAAGTTCGCTATTATGCTTAAAGAGTTCGACAATATCGTCTCTTCCCTTAAGTACAGCAACATGAAGCGATGAGAGCCGTTTATTTGTACAGCGCCGCATAGGATTTGCTCCAAGAAGAAGGAGGTGGCAAGCCGCACCTAGATGCCCTTGTTGGCTAGCTAAGTAGAGAGCCGTTATATCAGGAAACGCCTCTACATCAGATCCCTCATAGAGCGAAATAATAGACTCAAACCCATAATATGCTGCCACAAGAAGCGGATTCCACCCCTTCGTCCACCCCGCAGGATTCGCTCCAAGCTCAATGAGAAGTCGACATGCTTGAGCCTTACCCGCCTTACATGCGAGAAAGAGTGGGGTTGGTCCGTGACCTGCTTTTACGTCTACAGGCCGGCCTCTATACTGCTCAATTATAGCAACATGCCCCTCTTCTGCCGCGACATGAAGCGGTGTCCACATTTTTTTAGTGCGAGAAAAAAGTTGAGCGCCACTTTTAAGAAGTGCTCTAAACACCTCAACAGCATTACTCCGAGCAGCAATATAGAGTGCCGTTTCACCCAAAGCATTTCTCAGTTCTAAAAACCCAGGTGTGATATGGCACTGTAAAAGTTTAGTAATAACGCGGCCATCTGCCTGGCTCGCTGCAAGATGAAAGGCGTTATCTCCTGTGACAGGATCTTGTTGAAACGGATCCTCGCCTCTTTCAATAGATAATTCAACAGCTTCAGCATTTCCTGCAATCACTGCCTCACGGAGAGAAGTAAAGCCTGTGCAGGGAACTATAAGAGTAGTGGGAAAAGAATTACTAATAATCATTACAGAGCAGTATACCGCATCCAGAGCTATTCTACAACGGTTTACAAACTAAGGCGGAATTTTTTGCAGTAGCGAATAGGCTCATAGGAATGTTTGCTCTGGCGCAGTGCTGGCGAGCCTAAATCCTGCTCCATATTGATAAAAGGATAGCGATCTACAACGCTTTTGGCAAACTCCTGGGTGATGTACTGATAAACGCCCTTATAGGCTATGTCAGCCTTAGCAAAATGCATGCAAAAGGTATCTGGCGTGAGCCGTTCGCCAATAACAAGCCCTACAGGCTTACTCTCCACATAATAAAGCGTCCCTTCAAGGCCAAGCTCAGTAAGGTTATGTATCGCCTCAACACACGCCTCTTCATCTTCTTTGTGCGCAATTTGCTCGAGTAGTAAGAGCGCATCTTCCACAACAAGTGGTGCGGCTGTAGCCTGATACTGCTCTACAAACTGCTTTACCAGGTTTCGTTTTTTACTAAGCCCCCTTCCATCATAGCGGCTTAAATGGAGTGTATCGTAAATATAGTCACTATCTTCATCTCTGTAGGTTACATTCCACGATGGAAGAAGCCACTCTTCAGGTATTGGATAGCAAAAGTCTACTGCAGTTCGCGCTTCTGTATCGGTAAGCAATGCCTCAAAGCTTTTGATTGATGTTGGCATAAGAAAGCTCTTTTTATC
>JAFEGT010000138.1:0-4261 GCA_018239765.1 Verrucomicrobiota bacterium | reverse complement strand
AGATTTGCAAAGCTATATTCCGATAGCATCACAGTACAGGAACTCAAAAGCGGCTCTAGAAGAGCTCTATCGCTTAATTTCAGGGAACTTGAGACTATTTGCACGATACCAAGCCTGTGGATTTTCTTTTAAAGCAGCAATCATCTTTGGCAAAACTTGCCTAAAGGCATGTCTCGGGACCCATCCGAGCTTTTCTTGGATCAAATTTGTGTTGCACGCATAGTTGTTGTTGGGAATGTCGCACATCCACTCCATACGTATTGCAAGCTTTGCAGCCCACCTTGGAATAGACCACGTTTTTACATCCTCTTCGGAGCATTCTGTACCGATAATTTTTTGCAGTTCGCCATAGCTTACTACATCATGTTCTGCAGCAACAAATGTTGTCACATTAGGTAGGCTAAACCGTCTTTGCACTGTAAGCCAGATAATATCTGCAACATCGTCATAATGAATATAGCTTGAACCATGCGAAAGATTGCCCGGAAAGAAAAATGCCGCTGGCTGCTGTTCGTAGATGCGCTGGATCTGCTCAGCAAGCGGTGCATGATGGCACATATCATCATAACTACATGCCCTACGCAGTATCACAAGAGGAATTTTGCCATGTTCAGCACGTAAAACATCTTCAGCTTCTAGCTGCAAACGTGCAAGCTCCGTAGTTGGCTCTACAGGCCAGTACTCATTAATCCTTTGACCTGGTTCACAGGGCACGTTAACGAGAATGCTACTTGCAAAAATGCACTGTTCAGTTTCAAACTGTTTTGCCATCTCGACTATCTCTTGAGTGCCATAAGGAATGAGATGAACGATCGAGGCAATTTTTGAGCCATATTTGTCTTGAATGCGCTTTCGGGCCGATTCAAGCTGCTGTGGATTTGAAATATCGCACTGGATAAAGTTGAAGTTCGTGCTGCTAATTTTAGGAGAGACAACATCAAGCCCCACAACTAAAAAACGTGGATCTGCAAATTGGTGCGCCACGCGAATGCCAGTGCGCCCGCTGCAGCCAGTAATTATCAACACCTCTTTCGCTAAAGCCACAGAAAACTCCTTTAAGGTGGACTCTACTAAGGGAGGCTATGTATTGTCAATAAAGAAAAAATCTTAATCTTGATCTTAATCTTAATCTTGATCTCTCTCTTTCAGCTTTTCCATATCAGAGATAGCAACAAAAAAAGATTAATATCGAGATCCTCTTGCAAGACTCGAGTTATCCGTTTTCAGGCCAACGGCCTGAGTTCAGTTGTGCTTAGTTTTTCAAGAGGCTCTCAAGATCAAGATTAAGACCGCTACAACTCAGTAGGCAAGTTCAGTAAAGCGTCCTGCTTAATCCTTTGAGTATTGCCAAGCCGCTTTTTGGGGTTTACCGCTTCGCAGCCCCAGTCATACTCAAGACTTAATCGCTCACCAGTTCGACGCAAAATGTCAACGTAGGCAATGCCTCCACTCTTATCAGGGCTACCAGGCTCCAAGGCTATACTCAAGCAGCCATTGCGGCAAATAAAAGGCACATTAAACGTACGTTTAGAACCTGACTGGGTAGAAACAAGGATCTCTTCATCGGGATTAAAGTCAGTACCTTCTAGAAGCACAAGTGACGCATCGCGTGTAATGCGGCGTAGTGATAGTGCAGCACCATCTGTTGCTTGTGTATGAATTGGATAGGGCACAAGCGTTGTTTTTAACCGCACATCCCCATCGCCTGATGTAAGCCAATATTCCACCGGCTCGCCCTTACAGTAGTCAAACATCAAAATCATCTCATTATCAAGCATAAGTGTGCCTGCATCTATCTGACGACCTAGTTGACCATCATCATCAACTTCATACCACACCACAGGCTGTTTTTCAGCGCCTAAATTCTGGCTTGATAACAAATAGGAAGCTTCAGGGGGAAATTTTCGTGCTACAAAACGGTACGTAGCCACCTGACCTACGTTTTCTATATAGGTATCTGGCATACGTTCGGCAAAAAAGACTGAACCACGAGGATTACGCTCGCCATCACTATTTAAAAGTATGGTCGTGTCTTTCTTTATTCTGTGTAAATTTTGCGGGGGCTGAACCTTCTCTGGTTTCTGACAGGATGTAACAGCACACAAAAGCATAAAAAGAATGAATCGCATAGTATCCCAAAGATCATCAATTTAGACTCTCCAGGATACCCTATTTATCTCTTTGATTCAATCTCCTTGATCACTTCATCGAGCATAATACGAGCTCTATTTGGTGATAGGCGCTTTTTCGGATCAGGATCGAGCAGTTTTAATATGACTGCACCGAGCTTTTTGTACTTTTTATTACCAGCCTCAAGCTCTTCATTACGGCGGTCAATCGTCGCACGCATTTGACGCGAAAGCTCTTCACTTAAAAGCTTTTTCTGTCCTCGATTGAGCTTGGAAACTCTCATCTGTTTCATCTTTTCACACCACTCAGGAGTTGTTCCAAAGTAGAGATGGTAAAGGCTGCAGCCAACTGCATAGGATTCTATTTTGCGAACATCGACGCGATGCTTGCCCTTAAGAAGAGACTCGGGAGTCACAAGCTGTCTTGCCACTTCAATTTTTGGCGCCATCTTTTTAGCTTTTTTAAAGCTTACTACCTGTCCAAAGTCGATCAAACAGGCAGATACCTTATCAGCTGTTCTGTGCACCATAAAGTTACCGCTATGCAGGTCGCGATGAGCAAGCTTTTTCGCATGCATATTTTCGAGGCCAAGCATAAGGTCGCGTGCGATGTAAGCGGCTTCATTTCGGTTTTCAAGGTGAGAGCGGTCATATTCGTAGCTACGCACAGTATGTGCATTATACATCTTTGTGATCATCGAATAGACTTTACGGCCAGATTTCTTCTTATGCGTGCTAAATGCATAGGTTTTCACAACGCCATCACTGCCATTAAGCTTCTGGAGTATTCTGCCTTCAGCCTTTACTGTTTTGTCGCCAACACAGTTTGCCACCACTTCAGGCTTATGTGCTGCATACATTATTGAACGGGTTACTTTCTTATGACAGCCAGTACCCAACGCCTGTACGCCATGAGTTTTTAAATGAATAAATGCACGTTTGGATTTATATTCGATAGTACGTGCTAGGCCAGTTTTTTCTTTTCTAAGGTAGGCTTTACCCTTTTTAACTTTGTAGGGAAGTTTTGTTTCGATATATTTGGCGATTTTAAAAAGTTCGCCCTTTGTAAGGCCAGTATCATCTGAGACTTTTATGATATTCTCACATGCCATCAACATGCGGTCGAGCTTTGTTTCGCCATATTTTTTTATAATACGCTTTACATTCTCTGCTGAAGTCCACTCTTTTGCACGTAGAATATAGTCGTTAAGTTTTTGTACTTTTGCATCGCTGCGAACAAGATGCGCCTTATCAACTCGTGCGTGAGATATCTTTACTTCTTTGAGATGCACGTTGTGCTGATGCTGAACTTTACGAACCCGCGTCATGTCGACTCCAGAAAAAATTATTAGCCGTTTTTCTGGTTAATAGGGATTAATCGACTTTTTGGGAACTATTTTTTTTCAAGAATTGAAATTTCTGTTCCTACTTCTAAGGAACCACTGCCGACATGCACACAATTTTGACCAAAGTATACCTTATCATCGCCTTTACGAAATGAGGCAAGCGTAAGAAGCGGCTCGCTTCCGACCTCTGCTCGCTCTTGATTAATCGTTGTCACAATACATCGTGAGCAGGGTTTTACTAAATGAAAGATGATTTTTCCAATCTGAATCACCTTCCAGGTATCTTCTTCATACGGTTCACAATTGCTTATAACAAGATTTGGCCGAAAACGATTCATGCGTAATGGCATACCAACTCGGCGGCTTAGATCTTCTAAAGAGGCCTCAGATATAAGCAGAAATGGAAAAGCCTCTGCAAAACCAAGCTGATCAGTTTCATGAAGTGAATATTCAGGATTTACGCGTCTTATAGAGTCATCAGGCAAAAATACAAGTCTAGAATCTATCTGTAGGTAGTCCGATATCCATTTAGCAGCATCATCACCCATATCATGAGCCGTGCAGTTATCATTCCAGACCACAACCTGACATGGGGTGCCCTCTGGGTAGTGTTTGAGCATAAGAGGTGTCATTCCGGGAGCTGATAAAAAGAGGTAGCTATCATCAAGATGCACGTGAATGAGGGCCATTTTGGGTATCGATCGCTGCGATAAAAACCGTCCATTTCTATCGACTGCCATCCAGCGCCTATCCATAGCAGGACCCTTAGGCCCTACATTAACGCTA
>JAFEGT010000137.1 GCA_018239765.1 Verrucomicrobiota bacterium | reverse complement strand
GTGTGTAAAAAGGCAAATTCCACCCCTTTGGAGCGATAGTGTAGCGGCTCATAAAGCCTCTCTTCAGTCACTTCGCTGTTGATAAGGTCTAACAGGCCATGCTTGGACTGAAACGGCGCACCATTAAGGATAATCTTTAACCCAGAATTTAAGTAGCAGTAGTGCCAGATGCGCTTTTCGAGCATCTCGAGGTTATACTTATAATTCTTAAAAATTTCAGGGTCGGCAATAAATTCAACGAATGTGCCGGACTTGTCGCTACTTTTACCTTCACGCGTGTTGACTTCAACACCCTTTGCAAAGGAAGCTTCAAAAAATTTACCCTCACGCTGGGATCTGACGACAAAGTGCTCAGAAAGGGCATTTACTGCCTTTAAACCCACGCCGTTAAGGCCGACAGAAAACTGGAAGATGTCGTCATTATATTTGGCACCTGTGTTCATGCGGCTTACGCATTCTACAACCTTTCCAAGGGGTATTCCACGGCCATAATCGCGAACCTGCACCTTGCCGGCTTCAGTGTCGATATTGACCTCAATTTCAGAACCGTGGTTCATAATAAATTCATCGATGCTGTTATCTATCACCTCTTTAAACAGGATGTAGATACCATCGTCAGGATGTGAGCCATCGCCAAGGCGGCCAATATACATGCCGGATCTTAAGCGAATATGCTGGATTGCATCGAGTGTTTGTACTGCTGTTTCGTCGTATTTTTTAGCCATATTCTCTGTAGAGTATCATAGTTTCGAATATATCGCTACTAGACGAGTAAATCACTCTTAATCTTGATCTTGATCTTGCTCTTAATCTTTATAAGGTTGGAATGCAAAGATTAAGATCAAGATCAAGATCAAGATTAAGAGTAAGATTTGTATACCACATATCCTTTAATTCTAGCACCTGCTATAAGGAAGAAAAATTGACAATCCAATATACATATGAACTCCAACTACTTTCGCGATAAAAACATACTCATAACCGGCGGTACGGGCAGTTTTGGTAAAGCTTGCGCCCAGTATCTTCTAGAAAACGACATCTGCAATAAAGTGATTATCTTTAGCCGCGATGAGTGGAAACAGTGGCAGATGCAGCAGTCAAATCCACTCTTTTCAAGCTCTAAAATACGCTATTTTTTGGGTGATGTGCGCGATAAGGAACGTCTTGAGCGTGCCTTTACCGATGTACAGATCGTTATCCATGCTGCCGCTCTTAAACAGGTGCCAGCAGCAGAGTATAACCCAAGCGAGTTTGTAAAGACTAATGTCAACGGCGCAATGAACATCATCGATGCCGCCATAAATGCCGGCATTCAAAAAGTTATGGGGTTATCTACCGATAAAGCGGTAAACCCAGTTAATCTCTATGGTGCGACCAAGCTCTGTTCTGACAAACTGCTGATTTCGGGTAATGCCTATGTAGGAAAAAAAGGTGAGCCCACCTTTTCTGTGGTACGCTACGGCAATGTACTTGGAAGCCGCGGAAGCCTCCTCCCCCACTGGCAGGCAATACTTGCTGAGGGCAAAAAAAGCCTTCCGATCACTGATGTGCGCATGACACGCTTCTGGATTACCCTCACCGATGCGGTAAAATTTGTACTTCAGTGCATTGAAGAAGCGGTTGGTGGCGAAATTTTTATCCCAAAATCGCCCAGCGTAAAGATTGTAGACCTTGCAAAGGCTATAGCTCCAGATGCCGCGCTTGATATCTGCGGTATAAGGCCTGGAGAAAAACTTCATGAGCTGCTTGTATCGCAGGATGATGCAAGACAAACGTTTGAAAGCCCAAATCGCTTTACCGTTGCTCCCCTTGCCTCATCAAAAGCATTTCAGCACTATCTTGCACTTGAAAAGCAGGGAAAAGTCAAAAGAACAGCTGAAGATTTTGTGCTTTCTTCTAACAAGAATCCCCTATTTACAGACTCGATTGAGGAGATACGCAACTACTTGAATACATTCTTAAATAACTTTTTGGGTCAGACCTAATGCAGATTGGTGTAATTGGCATAAATCATAAACTTGCGCCCGTTGCACTTCGTGAGACTATTGCAAAGGCTTGCGTACGACGCTTTAGCCTACAAAACCCCCTTGAGAATGCAAGCTTTGTGCTGCTTTCTACCTGCAACAGAAGCGAGCTTTACTACCACAGCCCAAGTCTTGGCATAAGCCACGAGCAGATTATGGCTATCTTCAAAGAAGAGATAGATGACGATTTTGAGCAGAAACTCTACACCTTTTTTGGCTATGACTGCTTTTTACACCTTGCCAAGGTAACAGCGGGGCTTGATAGTGCCATTGTGGCAGAAACAGAAATCCAAGGGCAGGTAAAAACAGCTTATGAAGCAGCTGCTGCCACGCAAAAACTCTCCAAAGACCTTCACTTTCTCTTTCAAAAAAGTTTAAAGATTGCAAAGGAAGTACGACAGCATCACCTTGCAACATATCAGCTTCCTGACTTAGAGCATGCCCTTTTCTGGTACATAAAAGAGTTCTTTGAAGATGAGCTACCAACGCCACTTTTTATTGGCACATCAGAAATTAACCTCAAAATCGCCCGCTTTTTCCAGCAAAAGGGCATGCAGTCGATACACATTGCCAACCGCACTGACAACCATCATGCAAAAGAGATGGAGCTAGAGGCCCTAGCCTGGACAAACCTGCAGCAAAAATGGCAGGACTACCCGCTCGTTATTGCGGCAACAAAGAGCCCTCACTACATCCTTCAAAAGCGCCCGCTTACAAACTGCAAAACATTGCTTGTGGACCTTGCTGTACCCCGAAATATCGATCCTGAGCTTGAGAGCGCCCACTGCAAGGTGGTGAATATTGACGACCTCAACCAGCTTCTTGAAAAAAGAAAAGCGCTCCTGCAACAGCAGATCAGCCTTGCAAACATCCACCTTACCCAAGGGGTAAAGCGTTCGCTTGCCCTCTTTCGCACCAAAAACGCCATACTTCCTATGGCAATTTCTGCATAGCTCGACTTTCTAATCGAAATTACAATCAAGATTAGACCTTAACAACGTTTACTTAAATGACAGTATGTTGATAGTAAATGTCTTATGGAAACCCTCAACGATTAAAACGATATAACGATATTAACGGTAAGAAAAGTAAAGTGACCACAGCTCTGCACTATGTGAACTGCAAACAATTAAATTTTATAATTTTTATCGTTCCTATCGTTATATCGTTCTAATCGTTTGGACTTTAAGACTAAGTAAACGGTATTAAGGTCAGGTCATATAATATTACAAAGAATTAATAAACCACACACAAAAAAACACTTAATAAATTGCAATATTTGTTTTAATTATATATAATTACAATCTATGATTACCCAAGAAACTATTAATAGTGGATTTGTTGCATGGAGAACTATTGCCGCAAGCCATGGAATGAATTCAAAAGAAATAGAAAGACATCATTCGTTTATTAGCACTCAATTGGTACAGGGGGTGGCTCAAACAACCTATTTTAAACGAAGTCATGATGGACCTGCTCGTGCAGTAGAATTTCTTGTAAGCGGCAAGGACATCACTGTAATCACGCATTTTAAAAAACAAAGCGGCCAGTCACCCTTTGGCAGCGGATTTCAGTCTGTTGTAAAAAAGGCAGCTATTACATTCTCAACAGATCCAACACTCACTGCCGGTACGCTTATTGCAGATAAATCCCCCCAAAAAGACGATTATCATGAACATAACAAAGAGGCCATAAGGCAAGAAGGCACTATACTTGCAAAGCTTAAAGATGCAAAACATGTGCGCCAGCTTCTTGCAAACGTTGATGAGCGCGGTAAGAAATCTGGCCTACTGCTTGTTGCGATGCAAAACACATTGAGAAGTATCCTTAGCGCAAATTTTGGCTTTGAACGAAATCAAAAAATAAAAATTGCAAAAGGGCTTATCATAGGCCTGCAAGAGATGAAAGCCAAAAATATTGTCCACAGGGACCTTCATGCCGGGAACGTAGCGCTTACCTATGATGACAAATGGGTTATACATGATTTTGGGTTTGCCAAAACTGAAGGCGAAAAAATAGCTCCCGGAGGCCCTCTGCACATCTCAATTGCCTCACCACAGATTATAGAAGATCTTGTTTTTAAGCGGGAAAGCACAGCATCCGCTGTTCATGATGCATGGGCCCTTGGCATTGTGCTCTACGAGGCCGATTCAGGTTTTTTACCCAGGTTTGATCCCGAACTTCGAGCACTTTCTCAAGCCATCAAAAGCCAGAATCAAACAGAAATTAATAGCGCTCACGAGACCTACAAGCATGCCCTAGATGCATTTAAGGAAGAAGTTGCAGGGTCAACGCTTGCCCTACGTGATGTCATCCTCGATCTTTTAGAGGCAAAAGCTTTAAACGACTGTTTCACAAGCGCATCCTCTATTCCGATGGATCTGGATGAAACAGTCGGTATTGTCAAAACCTCTGAATCCACCGAAGATCTTACAGGCTACCAAACTACCGAGCAGCTTAATAATCTCTTCGGCGCAATCCCTAACTAAATCTGAGTCGTAATAAACATCTTTTCGATATCCTCATAGCCCTCATACTTTGCCTTATGTTCATTTAAGAGAGCAAGAAGGCGTGGATGCAGATCGCCATAAGGGTTTTTAAAGATGCTGTCGCCATCAAAGTTCAGTAAAGTCCTTGCGACAAAGAGCTGCTGATTTGCTGCCTTCACCTGCATTGTACCGTGCCCCTTATCTTCCATAGCAAGACTTGCTTGCATAACATCTGTAAGAAGCTGCTGGCGAGAGTGCGCCGCCCAGTGCAAAAAGGTTGTCTTGGATACAAGCCAGGCACAAAACTTGGCTAGGTTGTTAAGATCTTCTTCGGTAGGTTGATCTGTTGTAGCTGTAAGCCTCGGGAGCGCCTCTAAATGGCCATGCATCGCCTCTGACCAGCTGTGGATAGCTTCCCAGTCGCGAACGATTGCATCACGATTGTTGCCAATATACTCCCTAAAAAAGTCCTGAAGAAGATTGAAGTGGAACTTTTCGCCTTTAGCAAGGTAGTGATTTGCTGCAAGAGGCTCTTGAGGCTGATACTGCACCCAATCGGCCTTTAGCTTTACATGGTCGATAATCACCTTTGCAACGCTATCTGCAGTAAGTGCCGAAATATCAAGCACGCTACCTGAGCCAAAAATAATACCTTTAGAGCCAAGCCAGTTGATAAAGTCAAGCTGGCTAAGATGCGGCTGCAACACCGAAAAGAGCGGATGCTCAGGCTTTATGTAGGTGAAAAACTCCTGTGCACACACCCCTGGAAGGATATGACCCTCTGCAAGATGAAAACGCGCCTCCCCCGCCAGCGCAAAGACAGAACGAGCTACATAGATTGCCCAAGGAAGGTTGCCATCGAGCGCTGATACTACAGTCTCTTCAGCTTCATTTGGAAATTTGATGACAATAGAATCAAGCTTCAGCACACCATCATTCTTGGATGCTCTCACGCGCACATTTGGTAATGTATCTTGCTGTTCGAGTTGGTAGCCATCCCATGAGGCTTCCCAGACAACTTGTTGATCCTCTACACGAGCACCAACTGCCGACACATGATTAAGAAGCTCTTCAAGCAAGTTTTCGCTCGTGAGCGCACGTTTTGGGTATGCCGAACCAAAATCATAAATACGCTGTACTGCAGAAGTAGTTAAAAGAGGGCTTGCGAGACTTACAATGAGCTTCTTTACCGCTTCGGGGAAGGCCGCCTTAAAAAACTTTACAAAGTAATGTGGAGACTGCGTGTGATTAGGAAGCGGTGGAGGCACAGCAGTTAGGTCTTGCGACGTTTTACTGTAGGTCAACTCCACACACTCAAAGTCGATTTTATTTTCTAATGACACTTTTCGTTCTATGCGCTGGAGCAAAACATCATTCTTTACACAGAGCAGCCCCTCTTTGCTAAATGGAAGGCGCTCTTCAACCACTTCCATTACAATCCGCTGCGAGCGTGAGAACAGCCCTGGAGTCCATGTATACCGAAGCTTAAAGTCACCCTCTTGATTACTTCTGGCGCTTCCAATAAAGTGCTTAAAATTAGAAAAATCTTTAATATAAAAATTCACCTTCTGTCCCTCAACAGGCAGCTGCTTAGACCAAAGCCTTCCCTCTATAGAGCGAACATGCTGACAATGACTTTTTGGATGCATTTCGAGGCCATCATCTCCCACCACCTCTGCAGTAAGGTTACGGCCGGTTTGTAAAGCACGAACATAGGAAAGAGCTGTATTTATATAGGATGACATTATTACCTCCATGTTTTGTTATACACATCGTGAAAAAAGAATTGGGTCCGTGCCCGTGTGCGTGCCCGTGCCCGTGCCCGAATTATTTTACTTTTATTTCCACTATCGACTATAGCCCTTTCGGACATTATAATGCCGCCCTCAAGAGGGCTTTAGCGGAATGCTTGAAACTAGCGGGCACGCGCACGGAAACGGACACGGGCACGGCTGTTATCTCCACTGAAGACGTGTATTATTTTATTTAACCGATTCTTCAGTTTTATTACGCATGATCGGGTATATACCTAAACCGAATTATCGCCAAGCAGGCATTGTTGCTACAGATTTGTGAGAGCGCAAGCTCTCTGTGGAGTGACTCGATTTATCGAGTCTTTTTGCCGGTCGATTTATCGGCCGGTCAAACATACAAAAGGCCGATGAATCGGCCTTGTGAAAAACCCACTAAAGTGGGTTACTCCAAAAAGCTTCGCCTCGAGTTTTGCAAAAGCCTCTTAAGATAAACAATGCCTTGTTGAGCTTAAGTGCATACAGTTGTTAAGATACACAACTTAACCAGGAGAGATCTCTATGAGCAGCATTGAAGCACTTTCATTACAGGCATATAGCTGGGGTATAACGACCCAATTTTTGAATCCATCATCCTATAAGCTACGAAAAATTCAAGCAGAAGATTCTATTTTCGAATCTACTCGTAGAGCCAATATCGACCTTTTTGCACGTGAAAAAGTTGAAGATAGCCTCTGGCTTAGCTATGGCAAGCCCGTAAGAGCAGTAGCTCGCGCCCTCTACACAGTTGCTGTAAGCGTTTTGGTGGCGCCTGTGGGCATTTGCTATCATGGAATATCTGCGGGTGTTCGCAGCGTGATGATGCTGCAGGGACAAGATGCCGCACAAAATAACTGGAAAAAAGTGCAGGACCACGCCCGAGCACTTTTTAGAGAACTCTATGTTGGCTTTGTAGGCACGATTGGTCTTGTCTATCCTATCACAGCCTATGTGGATGCCAACCCCTTCGCCGTTGTTGCGGGCGTCTTTACCAACATACTTCCGATTGCAAATAGCATCTGGCCGCGATTTATGGCTGAATTTTGGCATATGCCAGAACTCAAAAGCCACATCATGCGCGATGAATTTGGCATCGTTGCACAAAATGGAGCACTTTTGCCGTTTAATGCAGCTGTAGACAAGGAAGATCGTCAATTTAATGGCCAACTCGGAAAAGAGCTCTCTAGAAAATATGAACAGATGCTCCAAGCTGTCAAAGCAATCCAGGCAGACAAAACAAATAACCTCCCTTTTGTCTATCCTCCAAATGGC
>JAFEGT010000136.1:4470-4649 GCA_018239765.1 Verrucomicrobiota bacterium | reverse complement strand
ACAACCTTTAACGAAAAGCTCAGAAAAGAGCTTTCAAGTGTGCGTAAAGAGGCAAAAGAGAAGCAAAAGAAGATCTTTTTAAAGATCCCAAAACTTCGCGACTGCAAGTACCATCTGCATGAAGATGTGCCAGATGGCGAAAATTCGATGATCTTTCTTACAGAAGGTGACTCAGCAGG
>JAFEGT010000136.1:0-4415 GCA_018239765.1 Verrucomicrobiota bacterium | reverse complement strand
CAGCTCTATCGCAACGAAGAGATGTTTAACCTTATGTCTGCGCTTAATGTCGAAAATGGCATCGAAGGGCTACGGTATAACAAGGTTATTATCGCAACTGATGCTGATGTGGATGGCATGCATATTAGAAACCTGCTCATCTGCTTCTTTTTAACCTATTTTGAAAGCCTAGTGATGAATGGCCACCTCTATCTTTTAGAGACGCCGCTCTTTAAAATACGCCATAAGGATAAATCGACCTACTACTATAGCGAGCAGGAAAAAGATAAGGCTCTTGCCAAAATTCCAGCAAAGCAGGCCGAAATTACTCGCTTTAAAGGTTTAGGAGAGATTTCACCTAACGAATTTGGCCAGTTTATAGGCGAAGATATCCGCCTTTTACCGGTGACTGTTGCACATCTTGGTGATGTGCATCCTACCCTTGAATTTTATATGGGCAAAAATACTCCGGAGCGTAAAAACTTCATCATGCAACATCTTATTCACGAAGAGTAGAATCTATGCAAGATCTCAAGTCGATGATGCGCGAGCATTATCTAAAATATGCCTCATACGTTATTCTAGATAGGGCAATACCTAATGTTGCCGATGGCCTTAAGCCTGTGCAGAGGCGTATTCTCCACACACTCTTTACCATGCATGATGGCAAGTTCCATAAGGTTGCAAATGTCGTTGGCCAAACTATGGCCTACCACCCTCACGGCGATGCTGCCATTTATGAAGCTCTTGTAAATATAGGCCTAAGAGGCTTTTTGCTTGATACGCAAGGAAACTTTGGCAACATGTTTACTGGCGATCCAGCAGCAGCTGCTCGCTATATCGAAACGCGCCTATCGCCCCTTGCCCGCGAAGTGCTCTTTAACCCATCTATTACCAAATTTCTTCCGTCGTACGATGGAAGAAATTCTGAGCCTGTAACCTTTCCGGCAAAAATACCGCTCACGCTACTTCTTGGGGCAGAGGGTATCGCTGTGGGTATGTCTACAAAGGTGCTGCCGCATAATTTTGTTGAGCTTATAGAAGCTGAAATCGCTATTTTGGAAGATAGACCCTTTGAAGTGCTTCCAGACTTTCCTACCGGCGGCATTATGGACGCATCAGAATATGATGGCGGCAAAGGTAAAATAAAGCTGCGTGCAAAGATTGAAGTTAAAGATCCTAAAACGCTCGTTATTCGTGATCTTTGTTATGGCACAACCACCGAGTCGCTTATAAACTCTATCGACGATGCAGCAAAGCGCGGTAAAATCAAAATCGATTCCATCTCAGACTACACCACAGAAAAAGTTGAGATCGAAATTAAGCTTCCTCGCGGTCAGTATGCTGAAGATGTACTTGATCATCTCTACCACTACACAGAGTGCCAGGTAAATCTTGTGCCGCAGATGATTTTGATTAAAGATAATCTGCCTGTAGAGATGCGCACAAAAGACATTTTGCATCATCATGTTGATCTGCTTTTGGAGTATTTAAAGGCAGAACTTCAGCTTGAAGAGGCAAATTTCTTACAGAGTATTTTCGAAAAAACGCTGGAACAGATCTTTATAGAAAATAGGCTCTACAAACATATTGAAGAGTCAAAATCATCCGAAGAGATGTACACAACGCTGCAAAAGAGCATCAAGCCATACCATGACCTTCTTGCAAGACTGCCAGAAGAGCAGGATTATGAGCGGCTCTTACAGATTCCTATCCGCCGCATTGCACGTTTTGACATTCAGAAGAACCAAGAAGATATTCAGGCGCTCGAAAAGAAGCTTACCAAAACTCGCGGCCATCTTAAAAAGCTAAAGCCTTATGCTGTAAATTACCTCAATTCGTTGATAACACGTTTTGGAAAGGATTTTGCACGTAAGACCGAAATCCAACAGATCGCAACGATCGACAAAAAGGCGATAGAAACAAAAGAAATTACCGTAGGCTTTGATCCAAAAACTGGTTACATCGGAACCAAGGTGACAGGAGCAAAAGAGATTGCCTGCACAAACTTTGACAAGCTCATCGTCTTTTATAAGAGCGGTGTCTACAAGGTGATCAACATTCCTGAAAAGCAGTATATCGGAAAAGAAAAAGATCCAATCCTGTTCTGTGGTATCGCAGATAAGAAAACGGTCTTTAACGTCTGCTTCCAAGATCCTAAGACTGGTTTTTCGTTTGCAAAACGCTTTATCGTAAAGGCCTTTATACTGGAAAAAGAGTACAACTACTTTGATGAGGGTGGAAAGCTTCAGTACTTTTCAAGCGATCATGAGCCGACACTCCTTGTGCAGCTTTTGCCAAAGGCACGTCAAAAGGTATCGAGCGTGCAGTACGAATTTAAAGAGGTGGCAATTAAGGGCGTTGCAGCTCACGGCATAAAAATGGCTGCAAGACCTGTTATGGAAATAAATCCATGCGCCTCAGCGTCAAAAAAATAGAGAAGCAGCTTGAGCTCTCGTTAGAAGGTGAGCTTTTGCGAGTTGTTCATGCAGCTTTTGCAAAAACGGACATTGCATCCTGGGATATTAGCTCTAAAAATGACTTTTTTGACCGTTTTTGGCCTCTAGAGGAGAAAGTGGCACTTCAGCTGTCTCTCATGAAGCTCGCGCGTAAATCGATGCACTCAGAGCAAATAAAGCTGCTTTTAGAGGGGTTTTCTGAGGGGGCTGTCAATAAGGCTCTAGAGGAGCTTAGGCGCCTTGGGCTCGTGCATGATGAGGATTTTGAGGCTCAATTTGTAAAAAAGCTTCAAAAACAGGGTAAAAGCCGCCTTCAGATAAGCCTAAAAGCTCGCCAAAAGGGCATTAGCCCCAAAAAGCTAGTTTTTGGCTCTGAGGAGGATACTCTTAGGGCTCTTATAGAGAAGAGGTATCCAGTGCTGCTGGATAAGGATTGTCCCTACGAAAAAAAGCAAAAGGCCCTAGGAGCTCTCTATAGAAGGGGATTTTCTATGGGGACGATTTCTTGTATATTAAAAGAATTTATTGTATAATGAAAGGTAGAGGAATGGAGGTGTTCTATGGCTGATTCAGGATTTGATCCAGGAATTTCGGCTGTTCAGGTTACAGGTGCCCAGACAAATGCCGAGGTTATACAGCAGAACATGGCTGTTGCTGCGCAGTATGGCTTGACGAATG
Organism: Verrucomicrobiota bacterium; assembly: GCA_018239765.1. Classification (GTDB taxonomy): domain Bacteria; phylum Chlamydiota; class Chlamydiia; order Chlamydiales; family FEN-1388; genus SZAS-7. The sequence continues at coordinate 1,299 of JAFEGT010000136.1, read as the reverse complement.
CCTCAGATGGTGCTTTTAACGGTACCATAGGGGATCTTCAAAAGAAATACCCCGAGATCTACCAGAAGCTCGTTCTCGAGTCAATAGCAAGGCAGATCGTACAGCAATGCCAGCATTCTAACGATCACTTTATCGAAGAGATGAAAAAGCACAGAGACGGCTAATTGAGTATTTTTGTAGACCCTTCTGAAAGCAATCTTCGGCTTGATAAACTCTTATCAATCAGGTTTGATACACTTTCCCGTACCTATCTTCAGTGGCTTATTAGCGAGGGCTACGTCTCGCTTAATGGCGCTATCGTGAAAAAGAGTGCCAAACTGCAAGAGGGCGATGAGATCGAAGTGCAGTTTGTACCCACACAAGAGCTTGATTTAGTACCAGAAGATATCCCCCTTGATATTCTGTATGAAGATGAATATATGATTGCTGTGAATAAGCCAGCAGGGCTTGTAGTGCATCCAGGGCCTGGTAATTGGAAGGGGACATTTGTTAATGCCCTGCTTTTTCACTGCAAAACGCTTGAAAAGACCGATGATATCCGTCCGGGGATTGTGCATCGCTTAGATAAAGAGACATCTGGTGTGCTTATAGCGGCAAAAACCCACCAGATGCATGGACTTTTATCTAACCTTTTTAGCAGTCGCAAGGTAGAAAAGCGCTATCTTGCAATCTGTCTTGGCTGCCCCAAACAGACAACTATCGATGCACCAATTGGCCGACATCCTACGCAAAGAAAGCTTATGACGGTAGTAGAAACAGGAAAGCCCGCTCGCACCCATATCAATGTTATCGACACAAATGGCACCTTAAGTTTGCTCGATATATTGCTAGAAACTGGTCGTACACATCAAATTCGAGTGCACCTTAAACATATCCTGCACCCGATTTTGGGTGATGAGGTGTATGGAAAAAAGCTCTACGGGGCAACGAGGCAGCTTTTACACGCAGCAAGCTTAACCTTTTGCCATCCGATTACAGGTAAAGACCTTGTACTAAATGCGCCTGTTCCGCAAGATATGGCCCATTTCATTGAGATCATAAAATATGAGAGCCGTAATACAGCGCGTAGCGAAAGCAAAGGTGACAGTTGAGGACGAAATCGTCGGTAAAATTGACGCGGGTCTTTTAGTATTACTTGGCATTCAACATAGCGATAGCGACAAAGAGACAAAGTGGCTTGTAGATAAAATTGTCAATTTACGCATTTTCGCCGATGATGATGGTAAAATGAATCTAAGTGTAAAAGATCTTGGTCTTGGTCTCCTTGTAATCAGTCAATTTACGCTCTATGGCAACTGC
>JAFEGT010000135.1 GCA_018239765.1 Verrucomicrobiota bacterium | reverse complement strand
GCTGCTAGTATTCACACTTACTCCTAAATAAATCGGATCCCATGCCCGTGCCCTTGCCCCTGCCCCTGCCCCTGCCCGTGCAAAGGCACGTTTCTTGCTCGCGGTTCAGGTTATATACAAAAAACAGAAAATGGTCTATGATTTTGCCTGTTTTACGAGGAAATCATGAGACATTTGTTAATACTTTTATTGGGGATTTTTACCTTTATGTCACAGCCTGCCTTTTCATCACCTGTTATCATTCTCCTTGGCCCTCCAGGCTCAGGTAAAGGCACACAAGCTGTGCGCATTTCACAAAAACTGGCCATTCCACATATCTCAACGGGAGATATTTTTCGCTATAACATTAAAAATGCCACACCACTCGGTCTTAAAGTAAAAGAATACCTCGATGCTGGCAAGCTCGTTCCAGACAGCGTAACACTCGAGATGCTCTTTGATAGACTTAACAAAGATGACTGCAAAAATGGCTACCTTTTAGATGGCGTACCTCGCACTGTCGCCCAAGCCGAGGCGATTCAAGAGTACCTAAAGGCCCATCCTCACAAACTATTGGTATGTAATCTTGTTGTATCCGACGCTGAAATTCTTAAGCGCATAACCGGTAGACGCTCATGCACAGCATGCAATAAAATCTATCATATAGAATCAGCACCACCAATGCAAAAAGAGACCTGCGATATCTGTAAGGGGCCACTTACTCAGCGCACAGACGACACACCTGCTGTTGTAGAAGAGCGTCTAAAAGCCTACTACAGCCAGACAAAACCTGTAGAAGATTTCTACAAAAAAGTAAGTCAGGTGCACGATGTAGATGGCGCTCAATCTTCTGATCAGGTCTTTAATTCCCTGTTAAAAATCCTGAGCCCTTCGGCGTAGATATTAAACTGAGAACAACCGCGGAATCAGACAGAAAATGGGGTCGTAATGTGACAAGATAAGCAGGACTCTTAACGATAAAAATGATATAACGATAACAACGATAAAACCATAAAATTTTCTTTTGTTTTTTATCGTTATTATCGTTATATCGTTCTTATCGTTAAGAGTCTGTTATTCTCTACCTTCTCCGAATCTAAGTAAAAAATCATTTCTCCTTGAATTTTTCTGAAGGGTTGTAGATAAAGGGGTACTCTATTGAAAGGAGTACCCATGGAGCCTCTTCCTGATTTTGACAGAACACCACGAAACGATGTACCTGAAGTCGACGAGTCCCCACGAAAGCTTTTGGATACACCTAGACCAAGCTTTCGCCCATTTGAGCATCATCAAGCTGTCGTAAGAGGCAACTATCGCACCTTCGCTATTACCTTTCCGGCAGATCGCTCTTGCGGAGAATTTACAGCAGGGTACGCCACTGCCAAAAAAATGGCCGAGCAATTTGCTGACTCTTTAGAAGAGGCTGCACAGTTTCTCTACCAAAGTAAAGCTGCCCCACGAACCATTATCAAAACTCATGATGCCTTAACAAAATCTCTAGCCGAAAAACATAGAGAGCTTGGCGAAAAGCTTTCTACAATGAATACTGATGCCAAATTCATCCCCCACATGAGTGAGCTCAGGCAGATTTCAAGCTGTCTTACAGATCGCTTTAGTTTTCTGGTATTAGAGCCTATGCGAACTAAAGAGTATAAAAAACTTTCTCTTGTACTCGGTTGTGAAGAACATAAAACCTCTCTTGAATTTTGCAAAGAAAAGAAAAAGGCCTGTAAGGAGCTACGCCATCCAGGCAATGATGAGGATAGAGTACAAAAGCTTGAGGCAATCTTTGAAGCAGCAAAGGCAAAATGTGGCGAAATAATGGCCCAGTTGGAGGGTAAACCCGAAGAGGTATACGATCAAACCTCAAAACTGTTTGAAAAGCTCTTCAAGTTTATTGCCTATACAAGCACATTCCCACCAAAGAAGGAAAGGCCCGCTGGTTGGTTCTGGGGCGCTGTGAGCTATGTCTGGGCGAGTGCTGTTCCCACATATCCACAAAACACTCCACATCTTGCTCGTCAGCTTGAGCTACTGCGCGACAAAGTGAATATAGAACTTGAAGCGCTTTCTACTTTGCGCTCAAAAGCCCTCTCACAGAAAAAGGTAAAAAATATTGAGCCAGCTCAGGTTGACTATAGCCTTGCAAGCCCACGGGCAACAGCTGACTTTCGTAGTGGAGGAGCGCTGGAGCGCGCGCTTTATAGTGAGATGTCTGAAGAGGTGCGCACTTTGCGCTGTGTAGCTACAGCCCTTGCAAAAGATCTTGAAACGATCACATCGCACCTTGTGCAGTATAAGGCTATGCCTAAAGGCCAGCTTGATCTGTTGGAATCACGGCTTGCAGCCCATAGACAAAAACTTCAAGAAGAGCAACGAAAGCTTGAACAGCTGCCGATTTCAAGCAAAATTCAAGCGGGTTGGTACTATGTAGAAAGGCTAGAAGAACAGGCTCGCACAGTTGAGATGTACTGTAAACATCTAAAAAAGCTATCGACACCTGAGCTCTCACTCTATTTACAGGCATTTTCTTCACTTATAGAGTATTTAAGGCCAGATGATGAGGCGCTTGGTCGTGACCCTTGCTATTTTATAAGTCAGAATGCTGTTGAGCGACTCTATACCACATTGCGTCACGCTGCCCTTCTTAATAAACCAGCAGGAGCAAAACGATCTGCCTTAAAAATTGCAGCTGATATATTTGATACTGTCGAGCACACAGTGGCAACTGTTGGGTTAAGAACCCTTAATCACTCCTCAGAAGAAAAAAACTTTAGCCGCGGAATTCTCACAGGTGTGTCAATTGCTTCGCTTCAGGATGAATTTGACAAATCAAACCTGCTTCATAGCTATCTGATGAAAGGCTTTATCCATAAGCTGTACTTCTTGGATAGCACAAAAGTAGATACCGAATTTGAAATAATCCTCAATATCCTTGAGACGGATCCTCGCTACTCGCCAGTTCTTGAGCAGCTTTTTCGTGAAAACAGCCTGCTGAACGAATTACACGACGACTATCATAAGCGTAGCGATATGGCACAATATCGACACGAACTCGAACTTATGGCAAAAATTTGGGATACTCGCCTACCCAAATCCCCCAATCTTACGACAGAACTCTTTGATTATGCCCGAGCAAAGCAGCTCTTTTGTGATCTTGCAAGCTCCAGACTTAGCGACCAGCAGCTATGCCGACGTAACTGGATAGAACTAAAACAGCCACGTCTTCCGCTAGGATACCCTGAATACTTTTCAAGGCTTGGCCAAGTCGATATGCAGATTGATGGAGATCTCGCAAAACTTGCGCAAAACATCGTCGTAAGCCTCTTTGCTGATAATCCTCAAAGGCGCATTGAAGCAACAGAAGCGATTGATGAAGGCGACATTCCGCAAGTTCCCGGCGTCTATATGTCCCTGCTTGTACAGGGATGGAGGCTTAGCCAGTTTGTTTTGAAAGGCAAACAAGAGCCGCCTGCTCATGGATCCCCTCTTGACTCTGTTCTTACACAGTATATAAGTGAAGAACACACAAGAGAGCTCTGGAAGGATTTTAAAGGAGTCGACTTTATGGAACATGCCTTATATCTTTCTGGTAAAAACCGGGGTGAAGGCCATAAAAAATGGAATAGTATCCTTTACTACTATAATGAATACCAAAAAAAGAAAAATGATTTAGAAAGACTTCTTCTGCAAGCACAAAATCATCTCACAAATGTCGACCTTACCTCTGCTAGTGCCGATACGGCAACAGAGGCTGCTGTCTTTTGCTTTTCAACGATGTTTCTGGATTACATGCGTGCTGTTTCGTCAGATTTTTACAGGCTACTTCATAATCCAGTAGCCGCTAAAGCACTATTTGACAAACTCGCGAAAACATTTGATTATTTTCTTTCGTATAACGTAAGGGAAAATAGGCAACTGCAGGAAGCGCAAAAGCTCTACGCAGACATGCAGCGCAAGATACTTTCCTATCTTGTGAGTCAAGCTGACAATGTTGTAGATGATATCCGTGTGGCCTTTAGGGATTTGATGCAAATACTCAATAAAGGAGATGGATTCATAATTCGCCCTGAGGATGAAACACTTATAGAAGCCTACAACAACCAAATTCCAGAAGCGGATCGAGCTACCTATAGCAGGATAGACGAGTTGATGAAAAAGGCGTTAGATGCCCATCTTACATATCCCAATAATGCAGAACTCAAAACGATCTTTTATGAGATGAAAGGGCACCATCAACTAAAAACACTCCCCTTCTTACCTCGCAAGACGAAGGAGTAAAAAAACCCTCAAATCTTATTCTTGGTCATATTCTTCGGAGCTCTTGCAAAACTAAGAGCAACTGAATTCAGGCCAACGGCCTGGGTTAT
>JAFEGT010000134.1 GCA_018239765.1 Verrucomicrobiota bacterium | reverse complement strand
TGTAATGGCAAATCCCGCTCTTCAGGAGCCGGCGGGAAGGGCTCTGAAAGAGCCTTGAGTCTACGGCTAATGTATTCATGCGGAAGCGGCTCTACTTTGCTTGTTGTTGCTATTAAAATAGCCCTATGCTGATGCACCTGGCGAATAAGCTCACAAAAGCGACCATCGGCCTCATAATTTGTAACAAGCCACACCTGATTTGAGTCAACGTATTCTACCCCACTCTCAGGCAGGCATAGCTGCCTACCTTGGCTAACCCAATATAAAGCTATGGCCGCTGCGAGGTAGCTTTTACCAGTTCCTACAGGCCCTGTAAAAATAGCGGCTGAGCAGCAACACATGCGCCAAGCTTGGGCCAAAAGGGCAGGATCCCCCTTAAACCTATCCAGACGAACGGCAATATACTTTGGAGGCAGTGTTGGATGAGAGATAAAGAATTTTACATCAGAGATTAGCTGCGCAAGCGCTTGGTCTGTAATATCTCGCGCTACAGGGCTGTTCTCAAAGCGAAGTCCGGGATAGGCCTTTACAAGCTCAACTCGGACTTCATCTGTAAAAAGCTGCCTATTTTTGACATAGAGATCGTGCAACTCCCACTTGGGTGTCATAATCTTATACCGAAAAGAGTAGAGCCATACCAAACGCACTCGCTACAGGAAATTTCACCTTGTCAAAGCCCCATGTTTTGTAGGCAATATTTACAAGGCTCAATATGAGGAGCGCAGGATAGAGCACCGATACAATCGGAGTAAGCACCTTAAATATGCCTTCAAACTCAAGTGTGGAGACAAAAAAGGTCACTATAAGCGTCAAGATCAACGATGTTCTATATGAAATCTTATTCTTCATCACCTCTTGCTGGAAGAACTCTGAGAATACCGCTGCAAGAGCAATAGCTGTCGTTAAGCAAGCCATAATAACCGCAAGGCATGTAACGATACCGGCAGATGGGCCTAAAACCTCAAGAGCTACAGTACCAAGAAGCATATCGGACTTAACGCCAACAAGCTTTGTGCTATGAAGAGCCGCAACAGAACTCATTCCTACATACACAATAGCAAGCAAAAAGGCGCCAAAACCAGCTGCGATGAGCGCATTTTTTATAACGAGTTTTTTATCTAAAACACCATCTACGTGCGAAATCTTGCGAAGGGCACCAATAACCACTGAGCAGAAGAAAAATGAGGCCAAAAGGTCCATAGTATGGTAGCCAGATTTAAGGCCATACACGAATGAATCAACTGCCTGATAGCTCGAAACTGCAAGCTCTTCTGGGTGGTTTATAAGCCCCATAACCACGATAAAGCCTATGGCACCAAGAAAAAACGGACTCAAAATCCAGCCTACAAAGTCGATAACGCGGCTTTTTTTGATACTTGTAGCATAGATAGCAAGGCAGCAGATTATGCTAAAGAGCACCACCCCTATCTCTGTGAAGAACATTTTAGCTGTAGAATAGGAAAGGGCAATGCAGCGCGGCATACAGCCAAAGGGCCCAATAAGCCCCATAATGATGAGCGCGATAAGGAAGCCAGGCCATTTGCCTAAGCGCGAAAAGAACTCTTTATAGTTGCCATCGTAGAGAGCCATAGCAAAAACCCCAGTAAAAGGTATGCCTACGGCAGTAATAACGAGGCCTATCATCGCCCAGAGCGACTGATCAGTGGTCACTTGGCCTATAATGAGGGGAAAAACAACGTTTCCTGCGCCAAAAAACATCGAAAACATGGCCATTCCAACTGAAAATAGTGCTAAAGCTCGTGTCATAACCTTCCTTAGTAAGTTGAAGATCTATTGTAACACAAAATATTTTTTAAAATCAAGAACCTTTTGCGTAAATATTCCACATTTGTTATGCCTGACGGTGTACGTTAACTTTTTTATATAGGAGTGTACATATGCAAGCTACAATGCAAGCCACCTTTAATCCTGCTGTTTCAGGACTGTTATATGACCTACAAATTAGATCTATGCCACCAAAAGCCGTCACTCCAGAAGAGTGCGTGAACCTGTTTAAAGAAACTATTCAAACCGAGGTAGTAAAACAAGCTCAAGGCCAAGTTGACCTAAAAAGCAGCGTGCCAGCTGAATTTCACGCCTTTTGGGATACGCTTGATGCTCCCCTTCAAGGCCAGCTACTTACTGTTTTAGATAAGAAAGGCCAAGAACATCTAAGCGACCTTATAAAGAGCGAAAATCCTCGCACCAATATCTCAGAATGCTTTGTTGAAATACTGAAAGCTGAAGCTGCTGTTTTGAGCACTCAGGTTGCAGCAGGAGCAAAGCATGCCTTTGTCAAGGATAGCAACGCACTTCGTGCCCAGCTGCTGCCCTTTGCCTTGGCTAAAGTGCTTATGACATCAAATGGCCTGTTTAATGTCGGGATCATTGATACAGTTAAGAAGCTTTTCATTTTAGAGGGCGATCCTAATCTGCCTCTTATAGAGAGCGCTCTTCAGCGATTTGCAGCTTTTGATGAGTGCTACACAACACTTATGAGCATCAAAGCACCAGCCAGCGAAGATAATGTTTCTTGGGCTTTAATAAAAGGTGCCTACGGCGACGTAAATGACACTACGGCAAAAATGTGTGCTCTGGCAACATGCTTGGCACCTATGCCATCTGAGCAAAATGCGATGGCATTGCAGTTTGGTGCGCTTCTTCGTGAAACCAATCTTGCACGCTTTGTAGAGCTCGTAGGAGAGGTCATTCAAAACGGCAAACTTACACGCTATGTAGAGGGCTTTAATCAAGAGGTAGCGTTTAGCCTTACTTCAACAAGCAGTCCTCTTATGGCAAAAATTCCAGTTACAGTACATGGTTCCATCGGCGATGCTTGGTTCTCAGGAGTGGGTTTAACCAAAAACGACCGTCTTTGGACCGTCCCTGGCATAGTCAATGCCTGCAAAGCCATGGGCATTGAAGATGCTCAAAAGGCAACAGAAGATGCCTTACAGGCGCTTCTTGGTGAAGTTCCTGCAAGCAAATTCGCTATCAAAACAGCTCGTCATGATGTTACAGCCCATGCCGTTATTGCGCAAATGGGCGGAGAAAAGGCTTTTCTTGGCCATGCAGCCTTTACAGCCACCTACGAGCAGCCCTTTATCCGAGGCATTCTCAGCATATTGAGCGATATGGCAACGATACGTGGTCGAGCATATCAACTTGCACGAGTCTATCAGGCAACTCAAAATGAGCTCTATGGAACAACAAAGACGCCAGAAACATTGGCAGAACGCACCAAAATGCAATCGGTCTTTAGAGACTTTCTTGCCCGCTTTGGTACAAGCCTCAAGAGCACAGCTGCATCCACAGAGATGGCAATCAAGCTTGCCGGTGATGAAGAGAAGCTCCAAAGCGTAACTCAGTACTTCCAATCTGCTGCATTTAAAGACCTCTCTCTTGCAGCTCTTGTGGTAGATCCATCGAGTTTTGTACGTGTCTATAAAGGATCTGATGGTCACTACTTTAGACCAAACTCAGCCGTAAACCTATTTGAGCAGCTACGTAAAATGGCGACTCCAAACGGTATGGTCAGCTACATAACAACAGATAACATGGCGTTTGAAGTTGTTCGTAGCGATGTATTTGCAAAACCGCTTCATGAGCCAATTTGGGATGCATTCCAAAAAGAGGGCAATGCTCAGATGAAGCTGATTGTGCAAAACCCAGAAATGCAAAAAGAAATTTATGCCTGGGTAAAAACGCTTATTGGAGCTGATGGTGAGATCTTTGATGATGCCGTTGCAAGCCTCGCAAAGACTCCTTCAGTAACTGAGTTTCGTAATAACCTTCATCAAGTAATTGGCATGATGCTTGGCGATACCCCTGAAAAAGCTCAAGCTATTGAGGAGGTAGATGCTCACCTCATGACGCTTCTTTCTAAGGCAAAGCCGCATCTTTTTGCAGAATTTGCAAAATCTGTAGCGCCTATTGAAGGAGAAGATGTGCGCCTGGTGTTCTATCCAGACCCAATTCTTTCTCAAACTGCTGTAGGCATGCTTGTAAATGGCCAAGTGCGTCGTGTTGATCAAGACGCCTGGCTCAAATCGGCCTGGGAAATCGGCCACACCCCTAAAGCCTCAGAATAACTCAAGGCTTCAAGCACCCCGATAAGGGGTGCTTATCCATTCTTAATCTTATTCTTGATCTTAAGAGCCTCTTGCGAAACTAAGCCCAACTGAGTTCAGGCCAACGGCCTGGTTTATAAAAGCCTAGGGCAACGCCCTAGGGAGCTAGTACAAAAATGAGTTGCAGGCTGTAGGCCTGCATTATAGTTGTGTAACGATACGCTATAACGCAGGCCTACAG
>JAFEGT010000133.1 GCA_018239765.1 Verrucomicrobiota bacterium | reverse complement strand
TTGCAGCACACCCTTCGGGCGTGCTATTTTTTGGGGTATTCATTCCCAGAGCAGCTCCCTTCGGTCGCTGATCTGGGCTATTTTTCACCACTCTCTTCGAGAGTGACATAATCAAGGACTGAAGGGACTCTTTTTAAGTCATTTAAGAATCCAGTAGTTTGGTTTCCCAGGTTTTGATGATATCAAGAAGCTCTGCCTTTTGTGGGCGCTTGCTAAACTGCTTGAGCATGTCAGGCGTGCTAGCAAGGTGGGCAATCTTTGAAAGAAGCGCAAGGTGGCGCTTGTCGTCTGATGCTAAGAGAAAAAAGAGGGTATGTACGGGCTGGCCATCAAGGGCGCCGTAGTTAATTGGCTTTTGTAAGAATACAACGGCAACAGCATCACGGTGTCCTGCCATCAAAAAGTCGCGTGCATGCGGAATGGCAATACCATTACCAACAGCTGTAGAAACGAGGTTTTCGCGGTCCATAAAGAGCTCATAGAGTACATCTGCATCAAGACGAAGAGATGGGGCTAGGCGTTGCATAGTAGTGCGGATAAGTGCCTGTTTGGTGTCAGCTTCAATATCAGTAAAGACGTCGCCATTATTGAGCGCGCGAAAGAGGTTGTAGCGCAATGGGCCGTTAGAAGGCTTTACGCTTTCAAGATCATCTTCTTTAAGAGCGTCCTTTGACATTACCCAGGTTTCAATCTCCTGGCGGCTAAAGCGAAAGTGGCCGTTGATGTTATATGAAGGTACCTTTCCGTCCGATACCCATTTTAAAAGGACATTTTCTGGTACATTGAGAAGGCCTGCAACTTCCTGTAGCTCGAGATCCATACATTTCCCCCATTATAGTAGTTCAAAGAGGCTCATTACCTCTTTACCGGAACTGGCTCCGATCAGATTTTTTCGTAGTTCTTCATCTCTCAATACCCCAGTTAGGCTTGAGAGGATTTTCAGGTATTCTGTCTGTTTATCGTCGGGTCCGCCGATCAAGAAAATAAGCCGCACAGGAGTGCCGTCAAGGGCGTTCCACTCTATGCCAGTTTTTAGAATGGCTACGGAAATAAAAAAGTCATCATAGGCTGTAAGCTTTGCGTGGGGGATGGCAACGCCCATTCCGATGCCTGTGGAGACGATTTTTTCGCGATCAAAGATCGCTTTTTTAAATCGCTCGCCTTCAGGCAGGTTTATGCCCGCAACTGTTTTGTCCACAATTTGGGTAAGGGCGTCATCTTTAGATTCTACATCTAAAAAGAAAACAAGCTTGGCGTTAAGGTAGTCGTAGACTTTCATTTTTCCCATTATAGCAAGGAGCGAGTAGCGTGCAAGGAAAAAGAAAGTTAATTTGTTCCGGTATGGCCAAAGCCGCCGGAGCCGCGAACAGATGTGGCAAGCTCTTCAACCGGTACAAAATGGGCCTGTAGGGCACGAGCAACGACCATTTGAGCAATGCGCATGCCAGGTGTTACCATAAAGTCTACTTCAGAGTGGTTCATTAATATGACCTGAAGCTCGCCGCGGTAGTCACTGTCGATAGTGCCAGGGGAGTTGAGGACGGTGATCTGGCTTTTTAAGGCAAGGCCGCTACGTGGGCGTACCTGCACTTCAAACCCAGGTGGTATTTCTAAAAAAAGGCCTGTCGGAATAAGTTTTGCCGAATGTGCGGAGATGACAATAGGCTCATCGATGCATGCACGTAGGTCAGCACCTGCAGCACCCGGTGTGCTGTAGACAGGAAGAAGCTCTTCATCTTTTGCTTTGTATTTGATGTCTACGTATTTGATGTCTTCAGAACTCATGCAGATTTTCTCCAGAATGATACAGATACGTAGTCGAGGATGTTTCCGAGGGTGTTTTTGAGCTCGTGGCGTGGTGCGATGATGTCAATCAGTCCATGTTTAAGCAAAAATTCTGACTGCTGAGCACCTTCTGGAAGCGGTTTTCCTAAAATTTGCTCAATTACGCGCGGACCGGCAAAGCAGATAAGTGCATTAGGTTCGGCGATGATGATGTCTCCAAGAGACGCAAATGAAGCTGTAACACCACCAGTAGTTGGGTTTGTAAGTACCGAAATATAGGGTACCTTACGCTCTTGTAGGCGAGCAAGGGCTGCAGATGTCTTTGCCATTTGCATAAGAGAAAAGATCGATTCTTGCATTCTTGCGCCACCAGAGATCGATACAATAATAAGAGGAAGGCGTTTAGCTGTAGCGTGTTCGATAAGGCGAGTAAGCTTTTCGCCAACTACTGAACCCATAGAACCGCCCATAAAGCCAAAATCCATTACACCTAGAGCAACTTGAATTCCATGAATTTGGCAGGTGCCTACTACGCACGCCTCTTCACGGCCAGATTTTTTCTTTGCTCCTTCAAGTCGTTGGCTGTAGGGAACTCCGTCACGAAAATCGAGGGCATCAACAGCTTCAAGGCCTTGAAAAAGCTCACAAAATGTGTCGCTATCGGCAAGCAAGTTAATGCGATCATCGGCGCTTAGCCTGTAGTGGTAATTACATTTAGGGCAGCAGTTATTATTGCCCTCTAATTCATTTGCATGAATTAGCTCGCTGCAGTGTGTGCATTTAAGCCAGCCGCTAAAACCATCTTTTTTTGTAGATGTAATTTTAATTTTTGTCTTATTTCGAGAAAATAATCCCATAGTTTTCCTATTAAATTTGAAAACTAAAGTATATCTACCCGAAGCGATTAGATCAAGAGAAATCAACATCCCTTGAGTCCCTTTTGTCCCTTACGTCCCTTATGTCCCTTTTATTTTTTAAAACACTAAACCTCAATGAGATATGAAATCTATAAAAAATTGTGTAGCAATATAATAATTTTTATTAGAGAATAAGGTTAGTAGAGAAACAGCTTGGAGGTGTCCATATGTCAATAGAAAATGCTAAGGCAAACCTAAAAGAATTTGGTAAAGAACTTGGCCTTGAGGATCTTGATTTTGATGAAAACAATACCTGTATTTTGGGTATTGATGATGAATATTCTCTCCATATTACCTATGAGCCAAATTCACGCAAAATGTATATCTATTCGCCATTGCTGGATGGCCTTCCCAAAGATGATAAGGTACGTCTGCGCCTCTACGAAAAGCTTCTTGAGGGCTCACTCCTTGGTGGCCAGATGGCGGGTGGTGGAGTAGGTGTGGCAGTAGCCGAAGAGCTCATTTTGGTCCACTCTACGCTCGATATGGAGCATGCTGTAAGCTCAGCTCTTAGGGCCTATGCCCCAATTTTTGTTGAAATGGTCGAAAAGTGGCGTAAAAACTGCCAAGAGGTAATGGAAGGTCGCGATACGAAGGGTGGTGAAACTGCCCAGGCTCTACCTCCTGCCCAAGGCAGACAAGGCCCAGGCCAGGGATTTATTAAGATATAATCTGTAATTTTACTCTTAATCTTGTTCTTAAGAGATCAAGATTAAGAGTTTTTTTTGCTATTTCTTAGCTAGTTCAAAACGCTCTTGGACGTTTTTCCAGTTAACCACATTCCAGATAGCCTTAACATAGTCGGCACGAACGTTTTTGTACTGTAGATAGTAGGAGTGCTCCCATACGTCAATACCTAAAAGTGGCACAAGTCCCTTTGTTGAGAGAGGGTCTTGGTTATCGCAAGTAGCAATTTCGAGTCTTTTCTTTGTCTTGTTAAACCCGAGCCATGCCCAGCCTGAGCCTTGGATAGCTACCGCTCTTGCACTCATCTGTTCGATAAAGGCCTCAAGTGAGCCAAATTCTGCAGTAATCGCATCCAGAAGAGAGCCTTTTTCTAATGTACCACCACCGGCTGCCTTTGGAGCAAGGTTAGTCCAGAAAATAGAGTGGTTTACGTGGCCGCCTCCATTAAATTTGATGGCGCTTTCAAGAGCAATCATTTGAGCAATATCATTCCTCGCTTCTGCTTCAGCATACTGCTCAAGAGCTTTATTGAGGTTGTTTACATAGGCTTGATGGTGCTTCGTATAGTGCAGCATCATTATTTCGCTTGCGATGTAGGGTTCAAGATCGCCAAATTCATAGCCAAGAGCTGGCAATTTTTCTTGCAGTACCATGGGTTCTCCTATTTTTTTGTCCGACTATAGCATATTTCTCAATTTAGCTTCAGTTACGGGCCCTTTGGCATGTAGGCGTATATGCGATGGTGGCTTACCATAAAAATGAAAAAAAGCATCGACGCATGAGGGGCTTGAAAAGTGTATGTCAGTAATAGCGTCAAAATCAACAGCTACCTGCGGTTCAACAAAAACGGTGTTGTAGAGGATATGTTCGGTGCAAGGGTAGTTTTTTTGCACAAAGTAGTCACGTAAAATGGGTCTGGAAAGTGCTGAGTGTGCCCAGAAAAAGGTTGGTTTTGTGAGATTCAGGTTTTCTAACAACTCGATAATGCCCTCTTGGCACTCATTGGTTGCTGTGAGGATATTCTGAATGCCAATCTGCTTGAGTGACGCCGTTGTTTGAGCGCCAACGGAAATAAAGGTGCTGGAGCATTTCTGAAAGGGCTCTTTGGCAAGTCGCACCGTTGTTTTGCTTGTTACAATAACGTGTGTGGCATCGATTAGAGTAACAGGCTCAAGTGGCTGAATGGCAATAAGGGGGAGGTGTATCGACTCTGAAGGAGCCTCAAGACCGATATGTACTACCATATTAAACCTTTAACGATAAAAACGATGTAACGATAGGAACGATAATTCATCTGTTTTTTATCGTTCCTATCGTTACATCGTTTTTATCGTTAAAAGCCCTCGAATCTATACAGGAAAAAAGAGCGTGCATCTCATGATCATCCTTGCGAGCAATAACCGCAAGCTGACCCTGATGTTTTGCATAGGGCTCAGGCAGTCTTTTTCTCGTAAGTGATGTCAGCCCCAAACGCACGAGCGCGCATTCTGCAACAACAAGACCCTCAATTTCGCCCCGTTCAATATAGCCAACGCGCTGCTCAATAGTGCCCCGTATATCGACACATTCAGCTTCAGGATAGAGCGCACGGATTGTCTCTTCTCGCCTTATCGATGATGTCGCAATTTTGCCCTTACCTGTAAAGGTAGGGCTCATAACGAGCGAATCTGAAGGATCTAAACCCACTGTAAGTGCTGCCATTGACAACCCATCAGGAAGGGGATTAGGTAGATCTTTTGCAGAATGTAATCCCACCTGCACCACGCCTGTAAGCACAAGGTCATCAATCTCTTTTGTGAAGAAGTCGCTTGCATCCATGTTGCGTAATGATGTTTTAAGGTCGTGATCGCCAGTGGTTTTTAGAAAAACGGGCTCAAATGTTACATGAGGGTGGAAAGCCTGCAGCTCTCGCAGCACTTCCCATACCTGCTTTTGAGAAAGATTTGAGCTTCTCGCTGCTACTTTAACGCATAAGTTCATCTATTGCCTCATCAATCCAGCTGACACCCACAAGTTTCATGCCCTTTTGGGCAGTAGTTGGTACATTTCTCTTTGGCATAATGCAGCGAGTAAAGCCCATTTGTAGCCCCTCTTTAATGCGAGCTTCTATGCGGCTCACGCCACGCACTTCACCTGCAAGGCCCACTTCGCCAATAATCATTGTATCAGGATCAAGCGAGCGGTTAGAAAAGGATGAAGCAATTGCAAGAAGTACTCCGAGGTCACATGCCGGCTCGCCAACGCGTATGCCGCCAGTTACCGACACAAAGATGTCCGATCCATGCAGCTTAAAGCGTGCGCGCTTTTCAAGTACTGCTATAAGAAGTGCTAGACGGTTGGAGTCGATGCCGGTAGAACGTCTTGAAGGCTGTGGATAAAATGTATCTGTCACAAGAGCCTGCACTTCTATGAGTATAGGCCTAGAGCCTTCAACAGTAGGTATAATGCAAGAGCCAGAGGCGCCCTTCATGCGCTCTTCTAATAGGAGCTGGGAGGGGTTTTTTACCTCTGAGAGGCCAGTCTCAAGCATCTGAAACACGGCAATTTCGTCAGTAGGTCCGAAGCGGTTTTTAAAGACGCGCAAGAGTCGAAACTGCTGCTCTTTATCGCCTTCAAAA
>JAFEGT010000132.1 GCA_018239765.1 Verrucomicrobiota bacterium | reverse complement strand
GCTTCATGATCGCTATGGCCAATCGTGGAATGATATTGGCATGACCGTTGTCGATGCACGAGTGTATGACTTTGCCATGGAGATTGTAAGAACCCATTTTGCCGAAGCCGCTCATGCTGTGCCAAGAGAAAATATCATGCACTGCACCCCAATTCAGCACTATGCAGATAAACGTTACGACTTAATCATTCCCGCGCTTCAGGAGATGAATGCCTTTCCAGGTGAAAGAACATGGGCCTATGGGCATGCAATTAGCCTTATTCACTGCATGGCACACCGTGAAGGCGTTGCCCAAGTTGCCCAGCAACTCAAAGAAAATGGCTTTATAACTGGCGAAGGTTGTAAAAACTGCTAAGCCGCACTTGCGGATTTTTGTGCTTGTTCTGAATCGCGTGCGCCTTTTAGAATACAGCCATGCCTGAATAGCTCAGTTGGTAGAGCAGCGCTTTCGTAAAGCGAAGGTCGTCGGTTCGACTCCGGCTTCAGGCATTCACATCATTGCAATAAAAGATTTTCGGAAATTTTGAGAAGGTGTAAGGTCTTTCTCGGTAGAGAATGTTCTACCCTTATCAACCCGAAACCAAAAGGTAAAAAATGAGTACAGTAACCAGACTTTTAAAGCGTACAGCATGTATTTTAGCTGTTCAAGCATTTATGACTGTGATCGTTCCTGCTACGCTTTCAGCTTCTAAGGAGTGCTCCAGTTCAAGCGATCGCTGCACAGCTCCACATGGGATAACCTTGAGATGCTATAGCGACAACCAAGGCCCTTTATTTCCTACAGGAAGTGGGACATTTTCGATAGTAGATGATACCGGTTGCAAAATAGGGTATACGAAAGCAATTAATAACGATACGTTTAAGCAAAAATGGGTGACAAAGCGTGGGAAAATGGAGTTTGAATTAGCTCCTGGCTCAACACTCTTTTCTTCAACGCCGATTTCAGACGCTCTCGTGGCATTTCCTGAGCTTGCTCCGTATGCGTTAAGCAATCCGGATGCTGAAGTGTGGGTTTTTAGTGGCGACCATTCGAAAAATGCTGATAATACCCTCTACTGGAAAGGCACAGGGTGCTTTAAGAAATGTGATTATATCGAAGTGCGCTGCGTATTCTTAGCATTTTACCAGGGCTCTACACCCTATATTAAAAAGTGTGTAGGATGCCACTGGTTCTTTAATAACACAAAGTAAACTGTTAAAAGCAAATCGTTAACTTGCTGTTCAGGCTTTGTCATATCGGTACAAAGCCTGAACCTATCTTCGAAACTGAAACAACACTCTCTTTCTGGTTAATTAGCTATGGTCATACCTTCCTTTTGCGTAAATAATCGTAGTTATTTATGCAATTAGACACTAGTATCGGCGTATGAATTCTGATATGTACCAGCTACAGGGGGATCGAGGGGCGGCGCCCCAGGCGCCTGGCGGCACTGTTTCTTCACCACTTCTTAATCGAGCAAAAGAGGGGCTAAATACCCTTAAAGGGCGCCTACTTTCCAAGCGCACTTCTCAAAAAGAGGTTCAGCCCATTCAGGACTCTGTAGAGGCAGTTTTAAAACAGGGTGAAGCAAGAGTTATGGCTGTAGAAACCGTGACAAATCGGTGCAAAAATATAAATGTGCTTGATTTGTCGCTGACGGGACAGACGCGCGCTCAAGATTTAGCAGATAGACTTATGTATGAGCTTTCTGACTTTAAAAAGGCTCATGATGAAGGCCGATCAGGTCTTCCCAAGGTTCTAGGAAGGGATGTTCCTGCTGCTGATATCAATGTCTTAAAAAAGTTTATCGGGGAGCTTTTGGCCGATCCGGACGGCTGTAAAGTGCTTTGGGAAGTGATCCAAAGAAAGGATGATCTTCTTCATAAGCGTGCATTTCTTTCGAGCAGCGTCCTAAAGGCTATAATGCTTATGAAAACTGCCGAGGAAGCTGCCTTAATTGCCAACCACCTTATGAGCGAATGTACAATGCAGGCTGGCCCCTATCGCATTGTAAAAATTGAAGCTTTTGACTGTTTGCTACAGGATAATCGCCTACAAGATCTTCGCTACACTTTGCAGCAGGCAGCGCAGTCTGTCATGAGAAATGCAATCAGAAAGTGTCAGAGTACTATTGTTTTTGACGCACTCGCAAAGCGACCCGAGTGGCAAGATTCTTTAAAATCTTGGGAGGAGATGGCTAAAAGCTTGGGGGATACCTACCTCGATATTTCTGGCATATCTGACATTGCAAGGGCAGCAAGGATCCCGCTTATCATCGTGGCGGCCCAAGAAAAAGAAGAGCAGATGAAGATGCTACTGGATATTTATAAGAGCCTGCAAAAGATTCAAGAAAAATAAATTTGGCTGGCGTGCAGCTTCATGGATATTTTTTAAAACCTTTTAGCCGCGATAAAGCTAAAAAAATTGCAAAGTCATTCGTTATTGACAATTTTCAACGATAAGAACGATATAACGATAGGAAAGATAAAAAAAGAAAACCGAGATTTCAAAGTTTCCAGGGCAATACCTGCTTACTATAATTTTATCGTTCTTATCGTTATGTCGTTGTTCTAAGTGACAAAAAAAATTAACCGCAGAGTGCGCAAAGAGCGCAGAGTAACTGCACAGAGTAACATGTACAAATTTTCTTTGTTTTATCTCTGCGTACTCTGTGATCTCTGCGGTTAAAAAATCACATGTTTTTACTGAAAACCTTGCTCTCGTTATTTCCCGATAATGGGTATCTTAGTCCCTGGAAAGCTTTGCGTTGGAGAGTGATTAAAGTCGGTTCAAAGTGAGGGTTGCTGTTGAATTATTTTAAGTGGATGGGTATACTGGAGTTCTGCCAATTGGGATAAGAGAAACTCTTTGTTCCATCAACGATAAGCTGTTTTTTAGGGTTTTAATCACCACTTATACAAAAACGGTTGAAGGTTTCAGGTTTCTCCCCCTTTTGGCGGCTTTCTTTGCTAAATTCTTCTTGAAATCCTGAAAGCGAAAATAGACCCCCTGAATGGATAAAGAGAATCGGTCCATCAAGGCTAGGTTCTTTTAAAAGTTCTTTTAAAAGCAGGTAGAGCTTGCATGAGTAGATGGGATCAAGCAAAAAACCTTCCGTTCTTGCCACTTCTTTAATTGTCTGAAAAATCGTTGAGTTTGTAGAGCCAAATGCACGGGCGGTAGGTGGTCTATGGAGTCTAAAATCTGCCCTATGCGTAGTTTTCAAGGTGTTTTGTACCTTCTGTAATACCTCTAAAAAATACTCTTCTGTGTCAGCGGCAAGCATTACGTGGATTGTTGCATCAGTTTTGAGGGTTGCAATGAGCGTAGCCGCAGTGAGGCCACTTCCAGAATCTATGAGAATGTTTTTGAACTGCTTTTTCAACTCTTTTTCATTTATGAGGATGTCTTCAGCAAGTGTTGCAAGGCCTGGAACGGAATGTTCGATAGATCCGCCTTCAGGTATAACATAGGGGCATAAAGTAGAAGCAATTTCCATAGCTCTTGGCCAGTCAGCTTTTGAAAGAAAGTGGATGTTTTCAGCCGGCACAAAGGTTTGAGTAAAGACCCAGTTGCCAACTTCAACTTGTGAGGAACGTAAAAAAAGAATTGGTTCAATGCCATTTTCTATAAGCAGGGACGATAGCCCCAGAACATGGTTAGATGCCTGGCTGCCAATAAGGCCAACCCTCTTATATCCTGCATTTTTTAGTGCTGGTACAAGCGAAAGATACTTTCGTGCCTTGGAGCCGGAGATAATGCAGCCCAACTCATCTTCGCGCTTAATATAGCAGTTGGGAGTGCTTTTAAGCGGGTGAACTCGTGAGTGCATTTTATGCTGGTCTTTCATATGCTTTTTCGAAATAAATTGGTGCCCAGGATGAAACAGTATTTGGTTTTGCTTATGAGTATACTACAGATCTCTCTTTTTTCAGAGACAACCCTATTTGAATGGAAGGAAGAGTCTCTAAATCCCTTTGATGAGCTTGTGGTGAGCTGGAATGCCCAGAGGCCTATTGTGGGCGAATATGCCATAAGCGTGAGCGTTAAATGCAATGAGTGGTCTGAAGAGCTGCCATACGCTGTGTGGGGTGCAGATGGCCAGTGCACATTTACCTCAATTGCCAAAAATGCACCTGTGCGAACAAATGAAGATACTATTGAGCTATTGCAAGGTGCTAAAGCTACGGGCTTTAAGGTAAAGGTTGAAGCGCGAAATGGCGCATCCCTTGAGCATTTACGCTGGCTTCATGCAACGCATGTTGATTCTGCCTTATTTAAAGAAAAAGTTATTTTGGATGAGTCCTGGAAGGGGCAGGAGTCGGTAGTTATTCCTGTTAAGGGTAGATCACAGATGGCTCTTAGCCATCCTCGCAACATGAGTATCTGTTCGCCAACTTCAACATCGGCTGTGGTCAGTTATCTTAAGGGTGAGGACTATCCAGCGGTCGACTTTGCCGCCAAGGTGTGGGATGCTGGTTTTGATATTTATGGAAACTGGATCTTTGCTGCAGCTGAAAGTAGCTCTTTTTTGGGTAAGCAGTACAACTGCTATGTAACGCGGTTTGATTCTTTCGAAGTGATTTATGCAAACTTAAAACGCGGCTTGCCATCTGTTGTCAGTGTGCGCGGTGAGCTTACGGGCGCTATTCACCCATACACAAGCGGCCATCTGATTGCTGTAATTGGCTACGATGCAGAAAGAGATCGCATTTTATGTATGGATCCTGGATATGCAAGTGATAATGAAACGCATGTTGCATATGATCGCCTAGAATTTTTACGTGCTTGTGCGAGGCGCGGCTATATCGCCTATTGCTTCGATATAGGCAACTAGGCTATTCTATATGCGGATTTGGAGGCTAAATTGGATCGTTTTATACGCAATATACGTAAAACAGGCGCCGTCGCGAGCTGTTCAGAAGATGTCGCTAATGCTCTTACCCTGCGCGCCAATTTAGCGGGCTCTAAAACAGT
>JAFEGT010000131.1:5720-9055 GCA_018239765.1 Verrucomicrobiota bacterium | reverse complement strand
CTTCGTACACGGGAGTAGGCGGGGGGGGCGGGGGGGGGGGGGGCGGGGGGGGGGGGGCGGGGGAGGGGTAGGGGGAGGGGGCAGGGCCAGGGGTAAGCGGCGCTTTAGATGTAAAGTGTGTGTCTGCGGCGGTTTGCTTTGTAGGCTTCTGTTGCACCCCAGACAAAGGTTCCCGCCATAAAAAGCCCGGTAACAGCTGAGATGACGTAGTCTGTTGTTGTCAAAGAATAGACGCCTGATTCTAGGGGTTGGCATGCGAGTAGTGTGCTGGTAGCGTTTTGAGTAACACATCTTCCTAAACTTATGGCAACATCTTTTGTAAGGGCTGCTAAACCAGCATTCATTATGAGCTGTACAAGCGCGCATCCTGCTCCAAGGGTGACCACGGCTTTAGTAACTTTTTTTGTGTTATGTTCGGTGGTTTCGTTATTAAGCGGTATGGCCTCAGAACTGTCGCTACCAAGTCTCGGGCCTGTGCAGTTGACTATTGCTGCCGCGGTAAGAGCTGTACCGTTAAGTGCCACCATCCACAAGAAACTTCTTGAGTAGTCTCGCAAAATGGCATTGCAGACCTCTGGGGGATTTACGACTGATGCGGGGCAGTTTTCGCCAAAAACCTTGGCAATAGATGGTAAGGTGCTAAAGAGATACTCAGCTGCTGCAAATGTTCCGGTTGCAACTATAGCACCTCCGGCAAAAATAGCTATTTTGAATCTATCTGAAACAGTAGTACAAAATGTCATTGCTTAATTCCTTTATTATTAAATGGCATCTCGAATAGGTTTACGAACTGCTGGAGACCAGTGGCGATCTGGGTGGTGAAAGAGTATCACGGTAAGTACTGCCATGCCCATAATGCCCGCAAGCAGCAAAAAGGCGCCTTGATATCCACCTGTGGTGTCGATAAGCCAGCCAGTAAGCGCCGGCGCGATAATGCCTGCAAGAGAAAGGCAGCTTGTGCTTACCCCTTGTGATGTTCCTGCTCGCTCTTTGGCAATGTCAATATTTACGCTAAAGAAGGCAGGCTGCGACATAAGACCAAAGCCCAAGCCAAGACTTAAGAAAACAAGCGACATGCCAAGTGTGCTGGTATAGCTGAGGAGTACAAAGCAGATGCCGGCAATAAGCTGGCTTACCCAAATTACGTAAGATCGTGCCATGCGGCCGTTGCCAGTTTTTTTATAGAGCGCATCTGAAATGATGCCGCCCGCTTTTAAGAAAATAGCTCCCACTAGCCACGGTATAGAGAGATACCAGCCCACACTTTTAAGGTTAAGGCCATGCTGGTGCAAAAAATATCCCGGCAGCCAGAGTGTGGCAAAAAAGAGCATATAGCCAAAAGCAAAATAGGCGATGTTGTTTGCAATAAGCGTCGGGTGCAAAAGTATAAAGCGCCAGTCGATGCTGACCTCTTTTTTGTTCAGCTGCTTGATTTTTGCTAAACTGTTGCTAATATAGTCCTTTTCTTCTTGGTTTACATAGCGAGAATCTTGGGGGCTGTCTGTAAAGAGCCAGTACCAAATCCCTGCCCAAACCACACCAATGAGACTAATCATAAAAAACATCTCTTTCCAGCCGTGGTTGGCAACGAGGTAGGAGATAATGGGAGCTCCCAGGCACGATGAAAGGGGAATAGCAACTAAGCCAAAAGAGAGCGCTCTTGCTCGCTCGTTAGGGGTAAGCCAGTTGCCGATGGAGCTTGCCATAGCAGGAAAGTGGGGGCCCTCACTTACGCCCAGTAAAAATCGCAACGTTATAAAGCCCCAAAAGCCGGAGGCAAGGCCAAAGCTTGCTACGCATAGCGACCAGGAGATAGCAGCAAGTGGCCAAACTATACGAGTGCCCCATACATCTACAAGCCATCCGCCCACAGCAGTCAAGAGAACATAGCCCACACCAAAGGCTGAAAGGATCATTCCAAATTGGGTGTCGGTAAACCCGAACTCTTTTTTAAGAGGTTCAATCACAAAAGAAATTGCCGATCGATCGATATAGTTAACGAGTGTTATAAAGAAGATCAGGCTCGTCACAATCCAGCGGTAGTTTGTACGGTTTACAGTTTTCATGGGCGTAGGTGCTCCTCTATATAACGGGCGCTGATGCTAACAAGGAATTGCAAAACTTTCCACCAGATTTTTTGCCTTCGGCTGATCTGGTTATTCATGCAACATCACTGCTTGAGTACAACTGTGATTAAATGGCCAATAGGAGTATTATTGAGGCAGGTTTTGAGGGAATTATGATACGAGTACTACTCTTTTTGATCTGCGCAGTAACAGCGCATGCAGAAATACGACAGGTGGAAACTATGGATGAGCTGCTACATACCTTTGAGCAAGTAGATACAGATACACTAGCGATATTTGACGTGGATATGGTGCTTGTGCAGCCCGATAATCCCGCCTTTCAGATGCCAAATATGAAGCGCTATGGAGCTGTAGCAAAGCGTATTATGAAGGAGATCCCTCAAGAGAAGGTGATGATGTTTTTGAGTCTTATGACGACAAGTTATAAGACGATTTTATTAGATACGCGCACTCCTCAGTTTTTGCAAGGTTTACGCGTGCGTGGCGTGCCCACTATGGCTCTTACTTCTAATCTTACAGGCTCATTTGATGGCATTCGCGATATGGCAGCCTGGCGCGTAGAGACACTTCGCGCGCTTGGAATTGATTTTGTAAAGGGAGCTCCCACGTCAGAACCCATTATTTTTACAGACCTTGCGCCCTATCGTGGCAACTACTCTCTCTATAGAGATGGAATGCTCTTTGTTAATGGCACCGCTGTATCAAAGGGTGACGCGCTTCTTACTTTTATTGCAAAGGCAAAGATTTCACCACAAAAAGTGCTTTTTGTTGACGATCGCGAAGAAAACCTCAAAAGTGTTGCACAAGCGCTCGAGAGTAAAAACATTCCCTTTGTTGGCATTCATTACCTTGGGGCACAAAAGTATCCTTCTGAGTCTATTACCGAAGAGGCATTTGAGTCCGAATGGCAAAAACTTGCGGCAAAAGCTAGCGCGTCTGAATAATCGAAACAAGTGTTTGGTTTAACTCAGAGAGTGTTATCTGATACTTGCTTTTTTCGTTTTCCTTTACTTCAGCTCGAATTCCTAATTTTTTTGAAATGCGGTTGATGCCACTTATATCGAGGTTGCGCTCGCCAAACCCGCCGGTATTAACGCCCTTTTCCCAATCTTTTGCGACAGTAACTGGGTTTTCTTCCGCCACTTTTTTTGTTTGCATCAAACACTCTTGCAAAATAAGTGACTGGCATTTTCGTATTGCGCGCACCATAGTTTCTCTTGCCTGCTTTTTTATGGCGTCTTTTAATTG
>JAFEGT010000131.1:0-5655 GCA_018239765.1 Verrucomicrobiota bacterium | reverse complement strand
TTGAGGGCCAAGGGTCAAAAGTTTTGGCACCATTGTAAAGAGGGTTTTGTAGGCATCAAAAAGCATCATCGCCTTTTCTGGCCCCAGTATGCCGGTAAATGTTTTTCCATACTCGCAGATAAAGTCATCTACATCTTCCATCCTGTACTGCTGCTGCATGCGCTTGTCGATAGTTTCAAGCTGTCTACGTACAGATTGCTGATCTTTTGTAATATTCCATTTGGAGCAGAGAAGGTCCCCAAATACACTGGAGGCGTAGTCGCAATTTGCATAATAGGGCGCCACTTCGAACTGTGAAAAATCTTCTTTTCTTTGCATGTTATGCATGCGCGTGGGCTCTTGGATGCCCTTATGTTTGCCAATAATAGTAAGGAGCTTTTGGCCATTACTTGCCTCAGTTGGGTCGGCAAGGTCTTTTAAATACCTAATGGCTACATACTTTAATGTGCGAAGCGATAGCGCCTTATGCGCAGTAGCTGAACCTCCTTCGCCAATACGCTCTTTTTCGAGCAGTACATCGCACACTCGAGGATCTTCTCGATCGACAAGCAAAACGGTCTTCTGCGCATCTAATCTAGCAACACAGGCCTCTTGGCGGTAGTTCTCAAAGGCATTATGAATGAGTTCGAGTCGAAGTTTTTGGGTTATTCCCAGTTCGCTAGGTGGCTCCTGTTCTGTTACGGCTTTAATGAGGTTTTGCATCATTTCAGCTATCGGCACATCGGCCTCAGCCTGGAGTTGGGGTATCTTTATCATCTTACCCTCGTGTTCGAGAGTAATAAAGTCCTCCTGCTGCACTTTGAGGTTGGCTATGAGTTTTTCTAGCTGCGCAAGCTCTTCTTTCATTGCCTTAACTTCTGCGCTTTCAACTATTGGCTCTTTTTTTTGAAAAAATCCCTTTTCTAGCTCTTGGAGTGATGGGCAGTTGTAACTATGTGGATCTGCCATTCTACGGATGGTTGATGAGACCTCTTTTGTAAGCCCTAGTGCCTGTAGCCTCTTTTCCATCATGGTATAAAACTGCTCATCAGTTTCATCTTCTGGCGGGGAGATTCCTGTGAGAATTGCATAGATGGTAAGACCTGCAGCACGAATATCAAAGAGCTGGCATGCGCGCCGAAATAGCGTCTCTTCGCATCGCCAAAAGGCATCACACATCATATTGCGATAGCGATCGCTTGCATAGCCTTTAGAGCTATCTGGTAAAAAGCGTGTTGCCAAATAGTCTCTGAGTTGAATCAATTTTGATTTGTCATGAATATGTTTTTTTGTGCATTGTTCATCTAAAGCATTGGTTTCGAGAATGTCCCATTCAATAAGTTTGAGGATTAGATCTTGATTTACTTTTGCAAGGGGTTTTGATGTTGCCCCCAGAAGATGATGGACTATTCTTTTTATTTCGTTTTTTTCTTCCTCGCTTTCAAAGGGAAATTGTGGCTGCATCAACTTGCAGATGTCATCTACATAGATGCCCCCATTAAAATCGCTAATATCGAAATTTTCTTTGTCCCATAAGATGTTTTCTGGCTTTAAATCTCCATGGCATACATTGGCTTTTAAAATAACAACAAGGGCGCTTCTGTAGGTTTCAATGCGCTCCATTTTTTCTTGTAATGAGAGGCCATTTTTGGGTATCAGCTGGGAGAGTTCATCTAAAAGAGCTGCAATTTTCCCTTTAGATGCTTCGATAATTGCTTTGCATTCTTCGCTCGAAAGTTCGGGCTCTTCTCTTCTTGGGCTTTCAACAGTAGGTTCGGAGGGTGCTTCTATAGAATTTTTCCGCGACCGAATGCTTTTTACTCTTTCACGTAGAGTACTGAAAATCGGTGAGCGTGCAGAATCCATCGATAGAGATCGAGAAGGTCTTTTTGAGAGTAAAGCTATGCGTCGCGGTGTCGCCTGAGGCTCTTCCACAGGCCTCTGGGAACGTTTAAACAGCTTGCCAATTGTGCCAAATCCTTGCCTCTTTTCATCATTTGTTACCGTATTTTCTTCTCGAGTTCGTGCAAATGGCGAAACGGCTGCTGCTTTCATAGTATTATAGGTCCATTAAAATACTGACCCGATCTTATGTAGTGCACTAATTAAGGGCAATTAGATTTCAAGCGCTTCTTTTTCTTGAGGAAGATGCGATTTGACGACGAGGGTGACTAAGACGCTTGTCATAAAGATAAAGAAGGTGAGGATAATGCCAATGCTTTGAAACGACCCTGTGTAGTAATAGCCTGCCACTTGCAGGGCAAGTGAAGAGAGTATAAGACGGCCGCCCTGTATTATGGCAGCAGCGCGACCTTTTGCCTCGGGAATGTAGCTGAGCGCCATCGGGAAGAGGGCAGTGGTAGGTACAATCTGACCTATAATAAAAAGCAAAAATGTAAGTGTTATTACAAGAGGGTTTGCGCAGTCGATAATGGATAGATAGCTAAGGGCTATAATACTTGCGATGATAGCTGCGTTGGAATAGAGAATAAGTCTTCTTTGATTAAATCTATCCATGAAAAAGCCGTAGGATAGGCTGCCGAAGGCAAAAACAAGCGCAAGGCCTCCCTGATAGTAGCCAAAGTCTGTTATACTTACACCAAAAGCTTCCATATAAAGAAGAGGCGCTATGCCCACAAATACCCACCAAGGCACAAACATAAAAATAAACTGCACGATAAGCAGCATGAGCGGCTTTGTCTTAAAGATGTCTCTATAGCGAACTGGCTGCTCTCTTGTTGCAGGTTTGTGTGAGGGCACAAACAGCATGCTCATCACAAAGACAAAAATGCCAAGTGCTAAGAGAAGGGTAAAATTGCCCTGCCAGTGAAAATAGTGCGTGGTGTAGCAGCCAAGAACGGGTGCACAGGCACATGAGATGTTCATGATGCCGTTGAGCATAGCCATATAAAACTGCTGTTTTTTAAGCTCAAAGCTGTCGGCGATGATGAGAAAGCTCAAAATTGAGGGTGCAGCAACACCGACCCCTTGTAAAAAGCGGCCTAAAAGCATGTAGGCGTAGGTGGGGCAGTATAAACAGAGTATGCTTCCCACAATAAACGACATAAGTCCCGCAAGAATAACAGGGCGTCTTCCGTAACGGTCGGCCATTTCACCAACAAAAAAGAGGCTTACGCAGTAGCCGATAAAGTTGACCGATAAGGTAGCTTCAACCCAAAAGGGAGTAAGCTCAAACTGGCTTTGGAGTTCGGGGAAGCTTGGCACAAATAGGTCAAACTCCATCCCCACAAGAAAGTCCATAAGTATGACTGTAATAAGAAGTAGTGCTTTCATAAAAAATAGTTTAGTGGATTTGACTCTTATTTGCAAGGGGGCTATTATCGGAGCTAATGTCAAATAACATAAATACGCTCTACAACCATTTTCGCGATCCTCTGGTAGATACAAGTAGGTGGGTAACTACTGACCTTACACTTGTCCCAAAGCCTGGGCTGTTAAGGCGTATTTTTGGCGATAGCTCTCATACAAGACTCTTTAAAGTTATAGAGCGCCTTTCAAGTTATTCATATACAAGCCCGCATGCTCTTTTTGTTAAAAATGTCTTATGTATTATAGCGTCGGGTTTTGATAAGGGGCTAAAAACGCTTCGCGATTTAAACCGATGTAGGGAGCTTATTCCTTATGTGCAGGCGCCAGAGCTTGCCCAAGAGCTTGAGCAATTTGAGCAGCGCTACTTTACTGGCAGCTTTGACAGCGCAAAAATTAAGGCTTTTGTAAATCAGGTAAAAAGCCTTCCGCAGCTTATGTGGGCTCAAATGCCTGAATATGCTCTGCGGCGTGTTTTTGCCTATCTTTCCTTTGAAGATCTCGCAAACTCCATCCGCACATGTCGTCACTGGGCGCATCATGGCACGCTTGAGTGGAGACGCCAGCAAACGCTCGAACAGCATATTCCCTATCTTTCAAGCTTTTACCACCGTTGCCTTGCCGATGTTGTTGCAAATAGAAAATGGATAGAAAATCTGCCAGGTAGAAAGCTTGATAATACAAAAGTAGCTGATCTCGAAATAATTGAGGGCAGGCGGCTGATAGCCAGCAACCATTGCTGCATGATACAAAATAGCGTCACAGAGTGGCTCTCTATTGATCTGCATGGAGGTTATAAAACTGTATCTCTTCCACAAGGGTGTCAGCTCTTTTTGGATGAAGGCAAAGTGTACGTCTTTGGTTCGCTTGAAAAGAGGAAGGCTTCTGTCCATCTCCTTTCGCCGCATGGCAAAACGTTAGCCCTTCTATACGAAAATACAAAAATATGGCCACTTTTTCAAAGGTATTATAAAGGTGTTGCCTATTTTTACCTTCATACTAATAGGGTTCTCTCTGTCAATTTAACTACGGGTGCAGAATCCACAGTTCAGTTGAATTCTCGTTTATTTAAAGATTTTTATAATGATCGATGTTGTGACAGCTCTGCCGAGGGTGATATTGTTGTCAAAAGCGTTTTTGATCCAGCTAAAGCTGTTTGTCTCGTTGGTAGCAAGGGGTACAGAGTGCTCGAAGTTACGGATGATGTAACGGTTCTCTATCGACGGGGGAAAATCAAGATTTACAATACGAGGACAGGCAACCTCTTTATAAAGATTCACTGCTCTGGATCACGAGCATTTGTAGCGGATGGGTTACTCTACGTCCTTCGCACCCATGATACTCTTACAATGTTTGATCTTTTAACGGGTGAAAAGGTAACAAAGATTCAATTTAAGGATCACACGAAAGTAATACCCTTTGCAAAGAGTATCTATTACGTGCAAGATGATGAACTCCGCGTTTTGAGGTAATGCGTTGTCCGAGTAGCTAGCCTGATCCCGTGCTTGCGTATGGAAATTCTCAACGATTCAAATGATATAACGATAGGAACGATAAAAAAGAAAATAATTAAATTCTTAATTTTTATCGTTCCTATCGTTATATCGTTCTTATCGTTAGGGTTTTCACGACCTCAGAGGACTCTGATTATCTTTTCAGTCGCTTAAGGTAGCATGAGCCTTTTACGAAGAAAAGGTCGTTTGCGCCGTGGAGTCTCATCCGCTTTTCGATCAGTTCAGCGAGGCTGTATTTAAATAAGTGATGGTGTTCGCCATCATTAGGATCAAAGAAGATAAATTCATTGTGGGCTACTTTCTTGATGAGGGTGGAGTGGCCGTAGAAGGTAAGAAACTTTCTTGTAAAAAGCTCAACTTTTACTGTTGTGCCGGTTTCAAGTTCATCCAGTTTTTTAAAGAGCACCATGTGATTAATAAAGGATTTATTTACGAGCCTCAGCTGATCTCTATAGCTAAATATATTGTCAGGGTAGACTCGGAAGAGAAACGCCACTATCTTTTGAATAAGCGAATAGACATGTAACATGTGGCTTCTGGCCACTTTGTCCTTATTCAGCTTTGCGGGCGTGAGTTTTTCCTTCAGATACTGCGCATCACCTTTTCCTAAAAGGTCTTTCATGAGGATTCTATTGCAGATAAGCTCGCATAGACCATCATACCTTTTAGCCAATGTTTCTAGTCTTGGCGGTAAAGTTCGCTTTAAAAGTTCTTGCTGGTTAAATTCTATGTTAACAGGCATGAATATAGTATAACATATTACTACATATTTTAATAGTAAAATTTAGAGCCTCTTGCCATACTAGTGCTACGTCAGGATACTAAGGCCTGAAGG
>JAFEGT010000130.1 GCA_018239765.1 Verrucomicrobiota bacterium | reverse complement strand
AGGGCCTTTTCTACCGCCTTCTTGCGCTCTATTTTGGATGCAGCATCAAAGATGCTGGAATATTTTTCCTTTTTTTCTTCAGTCATATTTTTGACATATACCATCCCACCCAATTTAATTTTATCAAGAAAAAAATTAAAGATCAATTTGTCGATCTGCCAGCGATTTGTAAAATAAAACCCTATATTTTTAAGGGCTTTCTCACTATAGTTATTGCATGTAAGGCACGAGGAGAATTTTAATGGCATACGTTGAAGAATTTCGAAATCAAATTCAGGCTCGAGATTACGCAAAAATAATGCAGCTTTGGCACGAGTATTGCCAGGGTGATATCCCCGATGGTCAAGAGATCATCGACATTCTGCAGCTGATAAAGCAGTCAGACTTTGCAAAACCCTTTGGACAGTATGTAGAGGCTATTTTGCCGATTGCACTCACTGTACCGGAAGAGGCGTTAAAACTAGAAACATTAAAGCTCATCTTCGATCTACAAACGACAAACAGCGAAACTCTCTTCCATATCGCTCAGGACCTTTTAAAATCTCGTTTTTCTCAAGATCCTACTTTTAACGACAAAATACGCCTCGTAGGCATGAGAAACCGCGATAACTTTCAGGGCGCGCTGGCCAACTTTTTGTTGCTCAACCACATCCAGAAGGGCAATTTTGTGCTCCACACTGCAGGTTGGGGTGTTGGCGAAATTATGGACTTTTCCTTTTTGAGAGAGCAGGTTTCTATTGAGTTCGAAAATCTGCAAGGAGCAAAAAAAGATATCTCCTTCAAAAACGCCTTTAAAACTCTTGTACCTCTTGCTCAAGACCACTTTTTAGCACGACGTTTTGCCGATGCAGAAAAGCTAGAAGCAGAATCGCGCGACAATCCCGTTCAGGTTATCCACCAGATGCTTGTAAACTTGGGCCCAAAGACTGCATCAGAGATAAAAGACCTCTTTGTAGATATCATCATACCAGAAGAAGACTACTCAAAATGGTGGCAACAGGCTCGCGTAAAGCTTAAAAAAGATGACATTATCGACAGTCCTGACAACCCAAAACTTGCCTACACGCTACGAAAAGGCTCCGCATCTGTTGCTGACAGAGTGCAAAAGGCATTTTCAGGCAAAAAGTCATTCCAAGATATACTTGCGGCAGCTCATAACCTTACTCGCGACTTTCCAGAAACGCTTAAGGATGCTCAATCTAAGGAACAGATCACCTCTAAAGTCAAAGGACTTATAGAGTCGCCCTCAATTTCAGAAAATGAGCTTCTACAGGCTCTTCTTTTCTTGGAGCATACGCTCGGCTACACAGCGCACCAAGATACGCTCAAGACAAAGATTGCGAGTTTGAAAGATATCTCTACCTGCCTCAAGAGCATAGAAATCATTGCCCTCAAAAAGCGCTTTTTAACCCTCTTACAATCGCTACGAAGCGACTGGCAAGAGATTTTTAGCAGTATGCTCTTTACGATCGATCAAAATACCTTACGAGACTATCTCTTAAAGGAACTCGATACCGATGGCAACAGAGAAAAGCTTAAAAAGCAGCTTAAAGAGCTTTTTGCTCATCCTAAACAGCACCCAGAAGCCGTTGTCTGGTATTTCCAGAAGGTTATCTCAGCCGAAGAATCCTATTTTCAGAGCGCTGAAGGCAAAGCTGTTGCCTTTGAGGCCTTTTTGATACTCTTTCACTTTCTCGATTCAAAGCCTGAACTTCGAGATCTCTCTAAAAAGATGTACAACATCCTTACCTCACAGCGCTATGAAGTTGTGCGCAACTTTTTAAAAGAGGCAGACCTTCACTTTGTAAAAGAGTTTTTGTTGTTGGCATCTAAGTGTCAGGCCTTTTCTGATCACGACAAAAAAATTCTTAGATCACTTGCTGCTGTTGCTCACCCATCACTTGGAAAAGATGCCGATTCTGAAGAAGATTACGAAGATTCCGTACTCTGGACCACCCAAGAAGGCTATAGCAAGGTGCATGAGCGCATCAAGCAAATTGGAACTGTTGAGATGGTAGCCAATGCCCGAGAAGTAGAAGTAGCTCGCGGCCATGGAGACCTACGAGAAAATGCTGAATATAAAGCAGCTTGCGAACGTAGATCGCGCCTGCAATCAGAGCTTAAGGCTCTTTCAGATCAGTTTCGCCAAGCTCGCATCATCACAAAAGATGATATTACCTGCGACGCTGTCGGCATAGGCACCAAGGTAAGCCTCAAAGATCCGAAGGGGTCAGCAATTTCCTATACAATTTTAGGACCATGGGATGCAAATCCTGATGCGAATGTGCTTTCGTTCCAGTCAAAGCTTGCTCAAGCAATGCTCGGGAAAAAGCCTGGAGATTCCTTTGAATTTAAGGCAGAAAAGTATACCGTTACATCCATAAAAAGCTTCTTGGAATAAAATGGAACTTGTTATTGCCTCGAGCAATACTCAAAAGGTTTTTCAAATTCGCGAAATTCTTAAAGAGATAGCACCACGGGCCACCGTGGTGTCACTCTTTGATTTTCCGGATTATGCCCTACCGCCATATGACCCTGCCAAAACCATAGCAGAAAATGCTCTTGCAAAAGCTCATGATGCAGCCAAAACGCTGCAAAAATGCTGCCTCTCAGAGCAGTGGGGGCTTATGCTTCCCTCCATTAGCCATGAGATTTTTCATGGAGACTCTAAAGTAGAGCAGATTAAGGCGATCCTAAACGCGCTTTCTGGCAAAAGTGAGCATGAACGCACAGCCTTTATTGAATCATCTGTTGCCTGCGTAAGCCCAAATGGAAAGGAGCGCATTGTAACAGGCCGCACAGAGGGCTACATAGCCGATTCTGAGCGTGGTAAGGGCAGTAGCGACTTTGACTCCATCTTTATTAAGCACGATTACGCAAAAACATTAGCTGAGCTTACTCCATCGGTCCGCTCGCGCATCTCCCCCCGTAGAAAAGCACTCGAAAAGCTGATTGGCTTTTTTGAAACTCTATGAAGTACTTTATAGATGGCTACAACCTTCTTTTTAAAGAGGCGTGGGCCCGTTCTTGTAATTCTCTAGAAGATGCTCGTCGTCAGCTTATTCAGGAGCTCGATAGCCTGGCAACCACGCTTCGGCTTGATATCACCATTGTCTTTGATGCGCCCTTTCAGGATGATGAGCTCAGGCGCGGACACTTCCGATCGCTTGAAATTGTCTTTACCGCTAAAGGCCAAACGGCAGATGACTACCTTGCCCACATCGTAGAGGGTCTTGGCACAAGAGCTGTCGTTGTCACCTCTGATCGCGGCCTAAAGAGGCGCATTAAAGATTCGCGCGTTGAAAACGTGCATGAATTTATCGTTGAACTGCGCAAAAAGAGCCGCAAAAAAGCTATCCCTAAACCGGTTAAACTCGCCCCCATACCTCAAAAAGTGATTCCAAAGCCCGAAAAAACAACCTTGAGCGAGCTGCCACCCTTAGGCGATCTTGTGGCCTGGGAAGCCATCTTCACTGGCAAAATCAAACTCGAAAAAAACAAAACAAAACGACCAGAACAGCAACATAATATTTAACAAGATATGCAGGATAGTAGATTCGGATTTTTTATCGCGTCACCTTAAAAGAGGTCCTTATTCTTTAGAAAAATACCTTAAGTGAGCAGTATTGAGCCTGATGTAGGGTGTTGATTTAAGGTCTATTTGCAAATAGAGTCCTGGTTTTCAGGCCAAAGGCCTGGGTTATGAAAGCCCAGGGCAACGCCCTGGGTATATTGTGTAATAGAATTGCAGGGTGAAGCCCTGCGTTATAGTAAATGCTGATGACTCTCGTATGTTACTTCGTTAAGGTTTACAATAAAGCAGGCCTACAGCCTGCAACTCATTGTTTATCAGACACCTAGGGCGTTGCCCTAGGCTTTTAAAACCCAGCCCTTCAGGCTGATAATCAGGGTCACTTTTTGCCTAAGTAGCATATTGTGAAAACATGCTTAAATCAACAGCCGTTTTTGACCCCGTTTCGTTTATTCAGAAGTCGTAGAAAAAAACCAAAAAATTGCCGATGTACAACCGCTCGTAGTAGGCGCATAGTTGCGGGATGAATTTTCGGATTTATCCGCATCAAGAAGTTCTTCGAGCTCAAGGATACCCTTTCTAATCTCTTTAATTTTTTGGTCTATTTCTGAGATTCGAGGATCATCTTCTGATAGGTCATTTTTTTCAGAAGACCATTCGGCAATAAGAGCCCGTCCTTCTTCCTGAAGTCGCATTATTTCGAGATAATTAGCTGGAAAACTCATAAGGGCAAAGAGCATAACAGAATTGGAGATTAAAACTCACACACTTACTAACCTGAATAAAAGCGTTATAAAAGCATTAGGGCGTCCATTTTTCACAGCCTCAAAAAGACAACGGACCAAAAAGCTCTAAGATGGTATAGTATCTCAAAACCTAACGATAAATGAGAATTATTATGTCATCTTGCCTGAATAATTTGGTCGATATTACTAATCCATGGCATCTCTTTACTGAAGCTGTTTTACCAGCAGCAGCGTGTGCAGTTGCAAGCTATAAAATAGGTAATTACCAGCCAGACCCTCAAGTCCCAGCTCGTCGCTTTAAACCGCTTACTGCGGCAATTTATGGGGGCATGCATAGCCTCATCACAAGACTTAGCATGGACGCTATGTGCCGAATCGGTAATGCAGTAACAACTACAGACATTAAAGCTGTTGTAGACGTAATTGGTCCGCATACATTCGTGATAGCATGCGCGGGAAGTGTTATCGGAGCCTTGACTCTATCCCATATCGTGCCAAGAGATGTGGCAAGAGATGTGACTGGAGAGACTATGGACTTTCATACGGGAACCTTATTCAACTTGGTACCTAATCTGATAAAGTCACTTTAGAGTTAAAGCCTATTTGGCGAGCTGTGGGCTCTAAAAGAATTATGCCATTTGTCTGGAATAAATATGGTCGCAAGTTTAAAAAAACTGTGCTGTCAAAAATTAAAATTTTTGACAGCACGGATCAGGCCTAGTGATGCTTTTTCTTGATTTTACCTGTAAGTTGTTTACCAATTTGATTTCCTATAATATAGGCAATCGCTTGAGTATTTCCTGGGTATGTTGGAGAAATCGAATTATCCGGAACATTTGGAATAATAGAATTGTCCGCTACATACAAATTTTTAGTTCCATATACTCTGCCTTTATGGTTAACTACATTTGTACCATCGTTAGGCCCCATGCGGCATGTACCAGATTCATGAATTGCATTTCCAACGTTATTGCGTACCCATTGTTCCCGAACTGAAGGGTCAGTAAGAAATTCTGGTGATGTAAAAGTACCATCAAAAATAGCAACAATTGCTCCAGGGAAATTTGCCTCAATATAGTCAGTAAATTGCCGCATTTCTAAAGCTATTTGAGTCAATGAGACTACATCAGCTGGATCACTTAGCCCATTTGGTTCAAAGAGGGCACTCCAAGTGGGATCATTATTCAAGGCACCAGACTGACCCGTACTTAATGGGAGGAAGAAATATATGTCTAGTAAAGCCCCTGCAGTATTAGCGTCTATAGGAAAAGGATTGAATTGTAGTTGCCATCCTCTTTTGTCAGCATCTGCAGGCCTTGTTGCATCAGGTAAACTAGCTATCGATTGAAGCCCCGAAATGCCAAATGCATTTATTTTATTATTGCAAGAGTTTATAACAAGTTGTGGATCCATTAACATGAATAGCGTAAGCCCTGGCTGCATCTTAAAGTTCTCTCCTGCTGGCACAAGACTTATTGGTTCTACGCCCAAAGATGCTAATCTTTCAGCAGTGCCAACGCCAGAAACATTTAAAATTTTTGCAGTATTATGAAAACCAGCGGCTAATACAACTCCTTTATTTGCATAGGCGATACGGCTTTCTCCCTCAGAAAAATATTCAACACCAACTGCTTTTTTACCTTTAAATACAACCCTTAACGCAGGTGCATCGTAAAGGAATGTTAAATTCTTGCGTGGAGTTAAAAAAGCTTCAGAAGCCCATGATCTTGGAGACTCAACATTTGCTGGTGGTGGAAGAAAAGTCATAAAGACTGTTTCAGAAGAGTCCTGAGAATACTGTATTTGTGGAGAGTTGGTAAATAATTGAAAGTCATTAGCTGGAGTTACTGGAATACCGTATAAATCTAAAATAGTTTGCCCAAAGATATCCACTATATCATTATCATGCGTAGGTTGTAGAATTTGCAAAGGGCCTCGACCTGTGAGAACTTGTCCCTCTGGGTTTCTTATTGTTCTCCATGAATCAAGCTGTGACCTAATATCATTTGCACTCCATGGTCCACCTGTGAAAGCTTGCCAATTATCAAAATATGATGCGTCAGCCAACGTAAAGACTGAACCATTGTGGGCGCTACAGCCTCCAGTAACACGAGCCCATTGTGAATTCCAACTACGGCCATTTATATCGGGATCTGACTTACTAAAGAAATTAAACTCCTGCTGAATTGGTACAGTGCAAAATGCAGGCGAATCTGTTTGTCCTGGACATAATCCTGCAGCAATCGATATAGAATCGTCCATGCTAGGACCGGCTTCCAAAATCAAGACTCGGTTATGCTTATCTTCAGCCAATCGATTAGCGCATGTTGCACCACCTGGACCGGAACCTACAACAATGTAATCATAGTCACAATGATGAGTAGATGATGATGAAGAATGTTTGTGTTGTTTAAGATGTTTTGACGCCAAAAGCTGCGGCTGCATCATGCCAAAGCTTACTCCTAGCATAGCTGTAAGACTCATTATCACTCGTATGCATCTCATAAGATATCTCCTTTTTTTGCAATTTTACCTTTTGAAAGCATACAGAACGCTTAAAAGGTTTTTTCTACCATAAAGCCCTCTAATATTTTGTGCAATTAAATATATCTAATAACATGAAAGTCACATCGTGGAAATATCACGGCCAGGACCGTTAAGAGAATCGTCCCCGATGAAGACATTGTTCTCTTTAAACGAGCCGCAAATAGTAATTGCGAGTGATGGGGTAGTAAGCGAAAAAAAATGTGTACTCTATCCTGCAGCTTGCGAACTTGTAGCTTGGGATCTTGCAGCTTGGGAAGCCACCTTCACGGCAGTGCTACACTGAGAGCGGATAATTCAACGCGAAAAGCACAAAAAAAATTTATCTTTTGCGCCTTTCGCGTTAACTCTTGCTTTACATCTTAACTACTAGGCTGAAGAGCCGCTTGCTGAGCGGCTTTGTTTTGAGTGGCTTCGATTTGACGAAGACGCGCCTGCATGCGGTAGCTCTCCTTACGGAGTAGGTCAAGCTGGTGCTGTAGATCTTTAAGCTGCTCCTGCTGCGATGGAAGCCAGGAGTTACCCCAATAGTGCACGGCGATTGTTTCAGGCGCTACGCGCGAAAATGGACGAGGACGCTTAAGGCCAAGATCTATCAGTAGATCGTAAAACATCTCGCGAAACGCACGAACTGACGCTCTACGCTTTGCAGCATGGTCTGCTGCTAACGGATAGAAGTATGTTGTAGGAAGAGCCATATTGGTAAGGCCACCCTCCTGATACTTTTCAAAGAAGGCCATGCTAAATGGAAAATAGGTGTGGTTAATCACACGTTCGATAGCAGAGTTGTAGTTCTTATTTACTTCATCCCAGCGAGCGCGAATGAGTTCTTTCCAGCGCTTTAAAATTGGGTGATTTGGAGCTGATGCGATAATCGAAATACCAAGCCAGAGACGATTGTTTGTTGTTGCAATCTTGTGGGGATTTTCAATGCCGCAGTAGAAGTCATACTTTTTATGAAGTTCGTCAAGAGCATGAAAAGGGTCCATATCTACGTCAAGATAGACACCACCAAAACGGTCCAAAAGCTCAGAGCGTATAATGTCAGATTTTTCTGCATAGTTAGGAGATGCATCGATAAGATCTTTTAGCTCAAGATTGAGATCTTCAAGTTCGCTATCTGTCCAGAGATGATATTCCCAATCAGGGTGAAGTGTTTTCCACTTTTCTTGGAACGTTACAAAGTAGGTAGGAGGCGTTTTTGGCCCCACCCATATCTGGTGAAGTATCTTTGGTATTTTAGGGGTAGAAGATTCTTGTACAGTGTTGAGGCTATTTGTTTCGTAAATACCCTTCAGTATCTCGTAGCGTTTTACATCTTCAGGATTTGCAAAGATGTAGGAATAGTCATTGCAGCCCTTACCTAAAGACTCATCAAAATCAACAACCATAATTGGCTGTTTGCTATTTGTTTTGTCTTTTTTCTTATTTGAAGAAACTACAGCAACAGTCACTCCGACAACGACGAGTAAGCATAACGCCCACTTAAGAATCCTTTTCATAACGCTCCTAACGTGAAAAACCAGGGGAGAATTTACCATAGATCAGTGGTTTTGAGCAAGTTGCCCTTTTAAGCTATTTACCTCTCCCTGTAAAATATCAATTTCATTTTTAAATTCATTCTGTAGCTCTACAAGCTGCTTATGCATGTCTCGAAAGCGCTCTTCATTGCTCTTTACCCAGCTATTACCCCAATAATGAATGGCCATAGTTTCCGGCTGCACCTCTGCAAATGGAGTAGAATCGCGTAGACGAAGCGATAAAAGGATCTGGCGAGCCTGTCGCTTAAAAAAGCTCAGTTTTTTCATACGACCCTTAGAAAGCTCTGTAAAGGTAAGGGGAAAAAAGTAGGTTGCAGGAAAGATAATATTTGCCCGCTCTCCATCATGCATTTTTTTGATTACAGCCTTACCAAAGGTATAAAAGGTGCGAAGCAGCACTCTTTTGGGACTGTCGGGATATTTTTGCTCATACTCATTCCAGTTTCTACGAATAAGGGCTTTCCACTTTTTTACTATTGGATGGCCAGGGGCTGAGCCAATAAGTGCATCCGATATGGTCACATGAGGTGCAGAAGAGCTCGCATCTCCATCATGAGGAGGCTCTAAGCCGGCAAAAAAGTCATACTTATGATTAAGTTCATCAAAAGACTTTACACACTCAAAGTCAGTATCGGCATACAAACCTCCAAAGCGATCAAGAAGCTCTGCGCGCAAAATATCGGACTTTTCGCCCCAATTTGGAGTGCGATCATATAGGTCCTTAAGCTCAAAATCAAGCTCTGCCACCTCTTTATCGGTCCAAAACTTATACTCCCAATCAGGATGAAGCTTTACCCAGCTTTTTTTGTAGTCCCAGTAGTAATTTGGAGGTGGTTTTGGCCCCAGCCATATTTGGTGGATGATTTTTGGGATTTTAGGCTCTTTAGAACTTTGCGCTTTAGATGGCTTTATGCCCTCATAGGTCTCTTTCAGCATCGTAAGCCGCTCAAGACTACCCTTGTGAGCCACAAGGTTGTACCAGTTGGGGCTATTTTTACCCATAGACTGTTCGAAATCAGCATCGCACACATATTTAGGATGGCTTTTGAAACTCCATGATATGGCTATAATTGCCGCAACAAGACAAATTATTGATACTTTCTTCACTTAAGCTGCCTCTTTTTTCTTTAGCTGTTCTAATTCTTTTGCAAGTTCTGCCTGCTCTCTTCGAAGCTTCATCACCTCGCGCTGCACCTCTTTTATCATCTCTGTAGAACCCTTTTGCCAGGTAGCCGCAAAGTGGTGAATAGCCAAGCTTTCGGGCATGGGGCGGGAAAATGGATGGTCTTTACAAAGGTCAAATGCAATAAGCAGCCTTTTTGCAATGTTTGGGGGCTCAACCGGCTTTCTAATATGCTCTGGACGTATTGGGAAGAAGTATGTTGAAGGGAAAACGATATTTACATGTTCAGGCGAATCTAGCCGCTCTTCCACAGCCCTACCAAACGAGAGAAATGTGCGCACAAGCACCTTTTCGATGGTTGAGAAACATTCTGTTTCTGCCTTTTGCCAGCGGTCGCGTATAACCGTCTTCCAGCGTTTTAACACGGGATGTCCTGGCACTGCGCCAATAATTGCGTTTGATACAAAAAGCACACGGCTACTTTCAGGAATCTCATGAGGCGGTTCAATGCCGGCAAAAAAGTCATACTTTGCCGCAAGTTCATCAAGCGGTTTCAAGCACTCAAAGTCAGCATCAACATAGACGCCACCATACTTTAAAAGCACTTCACAGCGCAAAATATCTGATTTTTCGCCATAGTTTTCGCTCAAGTCAAAAAGATCTCGTAGTTCAAAGTCATAGGTTGCTAAATCGGCATCAGTCCAGAGACGATATTCCCAGTCTGGGTGAAGCTTTTGCCAGCTTTCGCGAAATTTTAAAAAGAAGCCAGGAGGTCGCTTTGGCCCAAGCCATATCTGATGGATGATTTTGGGAATCTTTGTGCTGCTTGCCGCCTGTGCAAATTGAGGGCGATTTCTCTGCCATACTTTTTTTAAGATTCTATAGCGATTTTGGTCTGATGTAGAGTTTTCTACGAGAGAAAACATGCGATAGCCCTTACCAAGTCCTTGATCAAACTCTATATCAACAATTTGAGTCTCTGGCTGCTTAGTCAAGTTTCTGTTCATTTTTAAGAAGGCAATTACCGAAA
The DNA here is from genome assembly GCA_018239765.1 of Verrucomicrobiota bacterium. Taxonomy (GTDB): domain Bacteria; phylum Chlamydiota; class Chlamydiia; order Chlamydiales; family FEN-1388; genus SZAS-7. The sequence continues at coordinate 4,960 of JAFEGT010000130.1, read as the reverse complement.
TGGTAACAAGAGCTACGAGAAGTAGAGCACTGGCAATATATCTTTTTTTAATATTCATCGAACAAAACCTTCGGACAAAAGCTTAAACATCGACGTACCAATGTATAGGCGCTGTCTCTTCTGGGCAAGTAATTTTTGTTCCTATATTATAGTTGGCATGAAACAGTTACTTAAAATAGCCCTTGGCAAATCGCATTACGTTACGCTCTTTGCCTTTAGTATGATTGCAAGCCTGCTCTTTACCTTTGCTGGCCAGCTTGAAATGTTCTCCCTTGGCGTTATTGCAAAAAAGGGCCCCGACTTTTTTGAACTCTTTAGCCCACTTGAAAACAACCACCTCACTACGACAACAAGCGTAAGCCGCGATGCGTTGATCGAGCGTTTTGATGCTATCGATCAGTCCCACACAGGTGTGGTGACAAAGCAGGAGGCTGAAACCTTTGTAAGTGACCACAAAAAATCGGGCGTTATCAATAAGGGTCTTGCCTACATTAGCAATGTGATTCCTATTGAAAACAACGTCACCTACTTAATTTTGGCACTTATTGCTGTTGCACTCTTTAAAGCAGTTACACTCTTTGGCTACAAATTTAGCACCAAGCTTCTTGCCATAAAAGTAAGCCGAGACATGCGTCAGAGCTATTTTGAGCACCTTCAGACGCTCCCTATGAGTTTTTATCAGCAGCACAACATAGGCTCGCTCTCATCGCGCGTAGTCAACGATGCAACAATGATTGCTGATGGCATAAACTCCACTCTTATAAACTACTTTCAGACCCCTTTTGCGCTCATAACAACGCTTGCGATCTGCTTTGCCATCAGCTGGCAGCTCTCTTTAGCTGTGTTTTTAGGCTTTCCAGCACTTGTGCTGCCTATTGTCTTTCTTGCCCGGCGCATAAAGCGCATTGCAAAGCAGATTCAAAAGAAACAAGAGGGCTTTGCAAGCGTTCTCGTTGAGTTTTTAGCCGGTATACAGACGATAAAAATCTTTGCCATGGAAGATTTTTCTCTCAAAAAATATACCGATGACAACGACCAGATGGCAAAACTTGAAGTGCGAAGCGCCCGCTACGACATAGCCTCAAGGCCGATCTTGCATACCATAGGCATTTTCTGTTTGGTAGCCGCACTCTTATTTGGCCTCTACGGCCTTAAGCTCCCTTTACACGAAGTGCTCTTTTACTGCGGCCTGCTTACAACAGTGTATGAGCCGATCAAAAAGTTTGCCGAAGAAAATGGACGCATTCAGCGCGGTATAGCGGCATCAGAACGCATGGGAGAGGTGCTGCTCCTTACACCTCAGCTTACAGATAGCGATGGGGCAAAAGAGCTTACCGGGTTTACAGACTCTATCACGTTCGATCATGTCTCGTTTGGATATGGCCACCACCCTGTGTTACGTGATGTAAGCTTTACAATCCCAAAAGGTAAAACCGTTGCCATTGTAGGACCAACGGGGGCCGGCAAATCAACCATCGCTCAGCTTCTTGTGCGGCTTTATGATGTGCAAGCTGGTGCTATACGCATAGATGGCAAAGACATCCGCCAATTTTCACAAAAATCACTACGAGAATGTGTAGGCTTTGTTCCACAAAGAGCCTTTTTATTTTTTGATACTGTTGCTGAAAACATCAGCTTTGGCAGACCATTTAGCATCGACCAGATAAAAGAAGCTGCGCGCCTTGCGCATGCGGCAGAATTTATCGAGCGCCTACCAAATGGCTATAACACACTTCTTGCCGAAGCTGGCAAAAGCTTATCTGGTGGCCAGCAACAGCGTATTGCTATTGCCCGCGCTTTTATCAAAAACGCCCCTCTACTTGTTATGGATGAAGCTACATCGTCGCTTGATGCTGTATCTGAAGAGCAGATTAAACTTGCCCTCCAAGAAGTAAAGGGCAAGACCACACAGGTAATTATTGCTCACAGACTCTCTACAATAGAAGATGCAGACCATATTATCTATATCGATAAGGGTCAAAAAATGGCAGAAGGCACAAAGGAAGAGCTTTTTGAGAGCTGCCCACCATTCAAAACCATGTGGGAGCTCCTTCGATGTTCTTAGATAGACATGATGCCGGAAAGCAACTAGCTCCGCTTCTTATAAAATACAAAGACATCCCCGACACCATCGTGATAGGCCTTCCACGCGGTGGCGTTGTTGTTGCCTACGAAGTAGCACGCCTTTTACAGAAGCCTCTGGACGTAATCTGTCCACGAAAGGTGGGCGCCCCCTTTAATCCAGAACTTGCCATTGGTGCCATTACCGATAGTGGCCTTGGCTATTTTAACAACGACCTCATACAGTCTCTTGGGGTCAGCAAGAAATACCTCGAGCAAGAGTGCGCCAAAGAGCAGGCTGTCTCTAAAAGACGTCTTGAGCTCTTTCGCAAAAACAAGCCCCCACTTAATTTTGCTGGCAAAACTGTGCTTATTGTCGATGATGGGTTAGCAACTGGCGCAACGATGAAAGCGGCTATTATGTCCATAAAGGGTCAGAAAGCGGCAAAAATTGTGGCAGCGGTGCCAGTATCACCCCCAGATACTGCAGCAGAAATTGGCCGCATGTGCGATGAATGCATCGCGATTGCAACTCCCTGGAACTTTCAGGCGGTAGGCCAGTTCTACCAAGAATTTCCTCAAACAGAAGATAGCGAAGTTCTCGAGCTACTCAATAACATGGAATCATCATGAGCCTATTTTCTTATGTCCATTCTACTCTTGGTGCTTTACCTGGCCTCTATTATGCCGGCAGGGCTGTGATGCATAGCTGCATGCAGATTCCTGAAGATCAGCTTGAAGTTCCAAGCCGAAGCGTTATTCAACTGCCAGAAATGAAGCGAGTTTTTGATTCCAATCCAGGCTTACGAAAAGATATCAAACTGATTCAAGGAAATGGCAGCACCCTATTTGAATCTTTTGGCATGAACCGCCGTTTTTGCGCTAACAATGAGGCTTACATCTTGATGCACAAAGCTATAATGGAGCATCAGCCCGTAGGAACTCGTTTTTTTCTTCGTAGAGAAATTTACCTCATTCAGAATGACTACCCCATAAAAGATTCAGTAGCAAGGTCTGTAGCCACACTAGCAGCTTCTCTTTTTTTTGATGGTTCGCTCTTTAGAGTTCCTGCTGTTTTGTGTGCCTATGCCATCGTAGGGTTTTCCTATTCGCACTATACGGAGCAAAGAGGCACCCAACATGCTATAAATACCTCAACGGAAGAAGATCTCAAAGGCGCTCTTTGCATTCTTGAGGCTATAAAACGGGTACGAAACACCTCGAGCGATGTTGGAGGAATGCAGCAAATAAAAGATCGTCTTAGCGCTATGCAGGCGAGCTCGCCCTCATTTGATGAAAATACCTGTCAAAGGCTTGTAGCGGCTTTTAAACAACACGCCACCGAATAAATACCCCCACACCCACTTAAAGAATAAGAACCTCTTGCAAAACTAGTCAGTTTTTCTGAAACCTTCCCACTCTCGAAGAGAGTGGTGTATTATAGCCCAGGTCACCGTAGGTGCCCTGGGAATATATCGCGAGCCTTTATTTGCACCCTCGAAGATGGGTGCTGCTATTCAAGCGTTACAACACCCATCTTCGAGGGTGCAATTTTCTAGATTTTTTTTACCCAGAGCGCCTCCCATGAGTCGGTGTTCTGGGCTATTATCCATCACTCTCTACGAGAGTGATAATTTAGGAGCTCGAGTTTTGCAAAAGGCGCATAAGGTCAAGAACAAGAACCCTTTTTTAAATTGACACGATTGAAATTAGACCCTTTTATTGGGTGAATTTGAAGTGAACAAAAATACGGCCAAAGTTTTTGCTGTCTTTTTCTACACGATGGTATAGGGCTTTAATTTCTTTACGCTCCAAAAACCGTAAAACGCTCTTTTTGAGCTGGCCGCTTCCTTTTCCGGGAATGATCTCGACAAGGCTGATTTTTTCCTGCACAGCCTGACGGATCACACGATTGAGTTCGGCTTCTATTTCGCTGCTCTTGTTAAAGAGATCGTGTAGGTCAAGTTTTAGCTTTGCCATGTTGCCCTTGAAAGCTGTTTTTTAAGAAGGCTGCAATATCGGCCGTTGCCTGTTTGGAGATGGACAAGTCGCACGATTCGGTAACAAAACCATGTATCGAGGGATACTCCACAACTGTTACAGGAACATGGGCACGTTTTAAGAGCTCAGCATACTGTAGGCCTTCGCTATAAAGCGGATCGTAATTTGCTAGCAGTACGTAAGCTGGCGGCAGATTTGTGAGATCCTTGGCTAGAATAGGGGATACTAAAGGATTATCAGCATCCTTTGGGTTCGCAAGATAGAGGTTTATAAACCATTCCATCATTGACTTGGTAAGAAAGTAGTTTTTACCAAATTGCTCATATGACTGAGAGTCCGTTTTTGCGCTTGTTACGGGATAGATAAGAACTTGAGCGACGCATGGTTTCATTCCATATTCTTTAGCAAGAAGTGTGCACGCTGCTGCTAAATTTCCCCCAGCACTGTCGCCTCCGATTGCGATTTGTGATGGTATGCCCTGATAGTTTTGAATGTTTTCTGATACCCACTTTAAGGCTACATAGCAATCTTCTACAGGAACGGGGAAGCGATGCTCTGGCGCTACACGATATCCCACCGATACTACCATGACGCCTGCTTGGGTCGCCATTTTTCTGCAGAAATTATCGTAGGAGTGTAGAGTGCCAAAAACCCAGCCTCCACCGTGAATAAAGAAAAATACCGGAAAGGGTCCTTTGCCAAATGGTGTATAGATTCTTATCTGAAAGTCACCCTGCTTGCCTGAAATCGTTTTGTCACTGATAGAGGCCAGGTTAATAGTAGAGACAACCGCTGTATCTTCAACCATTTTTCGCGTTTGTTCTATCGGTAAAGTTTCAACAGCAGGAGCTTGCGCCGAAAGTATTGTATCGAGAAGCTTTCGCGTCTCAGGATCCAT
>JAFEGT010000012.1 GCA_018239765.1 Verrucomicrobiota bacterium | reverse complement strand
GGTATCCTTTAGCTATCAGCTGGAACCTCTTGTTAACTTAGATCTGATCCAGCCAGAAGATAGCCGCAAAACTGCTGCAGCATCTAATCTTGTAACTTTTGCAGGCCGTTTTAGAGACAGACTTACTGACGAAGGCAAAAATCGCTACAAGTATTTAGAGCTTCTAGACAATAGCCACGAGCTTGCTCAAGAGAAAGACCGCCTCCAGACACAACTTGGAATCACAAAAAAGCGTGTAGATGATGCCGCACAACTTTATCTACGTATTGCTGGTCAAGCGATCCCTGCAGGTGGTTACAACGTATTTGATGAGCTTTATGACAGTTCTGAGCGACGTGATCATATTGTGATCAAAAATATGCCAGAAAAGACCTTTGCCTCTCTTGCTGAAATACAGTCCAAAATGGCATCTCAGTCAAAAGATACCACAATTAATGATCTACAAGTGCTTGTGCGCAATCTGCGCTCACCACTTTTGGGTATCGGCAACGAACAAATTAAGCAGGCGCTACGCACAATCGACAGCAACCTCTCAAACAGAAATGTAGATGTAGATGCAACGGTTGCGCAATTGAGCGATATCTGCAAACAGCTTAACCAGCAGCAAGATCATATCCGCCTGACACAGCTACGTTCAGTACGAGCCTACAAAGATACACTCGATCAGATCACCGCTACAAACCAAAAGATCGAAGACAACAAGTCTAAGCTCGAAAAAGCATCTCAAGCCGTATCAGAAACAATCTGGTTCTTTAATAACCAAGAGCTTTCTACTCGTGCACTTGAAAAACAGGACCCAGAGCTCTTTCATCAATGGTTTGTAAACGAAAAAGATGAGTGGATGAGTTTTGATGCCAATAAAGGCGCATTCTTCAAAGCTCCAGATCAACCGCTTAACAAAGTGCTTGAAAAAACCTTTAAGAGTGAAGAGCTTGCTCCAAACTACATTAGCTACCTCTTAAGCTTTGCTCCTGTATTCTTGATCCTCTTTTTGCTCTACCTGGCTTTCTCACGCCAGATGAAAGGTATGGGAACTGGTGCTCTTGACTTTAACAAATCACCAGCAAGACTCTATCCAAAAGGTGCCAACAAGGTAACATTTAAGGATGTTGCCGGCATCGACGAATGCTTAGAAGAGCTTCAAGAAATTGTAGAATTTTTGAAAAACCCACAGAAGTTTACTGCTCTTGGCGGCCGCATTCCAAAGGGTGTGCTCTGCATTGGCTCTCCAGGTACTGGTAAGACACTTGTAGCAAAAGCCGTAGCAGGTGAAGCTGACTGCCCATTCTTCTCAATTTCAGGTTCTGACTTTGTTGAGATGTTTGTTGGCGTGGGTGCAAGCCGCATACGTAAAATGTTTGAAGAGGCAAAGAAAAATGCCCCATGCATTATCTTTATGGACGAAATTGATGCTGTAGGCCGTCATAGAGGCGCAGGCGTTGGTGGTGGCCATGATGAGCGCGAGCAGACTCTTAACCAGCTGCTTGTTGAGATGGATGGTTTTGATACTACTGAAGGTATTATCATCATTGCCGCAACAAACCGTCCTGATGTACTGGATAAGGCGCTTCTTCGCCCAGGCCGATTTGACCGTCAAGTCTATATCCCACTTCCAGACATTAAAGGTCGCTTTGAGATTTTAAAAGTTCATGCTCGTAAAATTAAGATGGACGCAACTGTTGACCTTATGGCGCTTGCACGTAGCACGCCAGGCTGCTCTGGTGCGGACCTTGCTAACCTGTTAAACGAAGCGGCACTTCTTGCTGCTCGCAATAACAGAACTGCTGTAACTGCGAAAGAGGTGTTTGAAGCACGCGATAAGGTGCTTTATGGTAAAGAGCGTCGCAACCTCGAAATCGACGAGCAAGAAAAGAAAACTACAGCGTTCCATGAGTCAGGCCACGCGGTTGTTGGATGCCTTGTAAAGACCGGCGATCCGGTGGATAAGGTAACAATTATCCCACGTGGATACTCGCTTGGTGCAACACAGTTTCTACCGAAGAAAAACCGTTTAAGCTACTGGAAGACTGAGCTTTTAGATCAGCTTGCTGTTCTTATGGGTGGCCGTGCCGCAGAAGAGATCTTTGTGCACGATGTATCGAGCGGTGCAAAGCAAGATATCGAGCGCGCAACGTCACTTGCCCGCAGCATGGTATGCGAATGGGGTATGAGCGACAAGCTTGGTACAGTAACGTATGATGAGCGATCAGAAGGTGGCCAGTACCTTGGTATGAGCCAATTTCGCGAAAAGCTCTACTCAGAAGCGACAGCTCAAGAGATCGATGCTGAAGTTAAAGAGATGCTCCAAGCTGCGTACCAGCGCTCAAAAGACATTATCCAAGAAAATCAGGATATCGTTGTACTTATGACTGATATGCTGATGGAGTTTGAGACAATCGACGCTGAAGACGTTGAAAAGATGATCAAACGCGAATGGAATATCGATGAAAAGCGCAGCAAGTTAAAGCTCATTGAAGAACAGCATAAAAAGACTGATCAGCAAGATGCTACAACTCCACCACCAGCTCCTCCGGTTGAAAAACAGCCAGAAGAGAACTTTCAGCTGCAAGCTCAATGAAAAAAAACCAATGAAAAAAAACATAGGTAAAAAGGATCGCCTGATAAGGGCGATCCTTTCATTTTTACTCTTCATAGCTGCCTGGTATACAGGGAGCTTTATCGTCCTCTTAATAGCCCTTTTTGTCCTCTACGAAGTCCTATCTAGTTGGTGCTTAGTCTATTACCTCATTGGCAAATCCACCTGTAATAAATAAATACTTTATTATATAATAAAGTATAACAGGGGGTGCTCTATGAGTATGGGTGCTATAAATCCGAATTTACAGCCAGGTCAGTGGGAAGTGGTAAGCAGTAAGCAACACACCATTGGAAGACTCACGAAGGACGGAAAAACCTACGAAATTTACGAAGTTAATCAAGTTAATAAAGTGCAGTCCAGCCTTTTTGATGAGAAAGAGTTACATGATATCGTAAATTTATTTAACAGTGACAGTGCGAAAAGTGCGCGAATCAGCGACACAATGCCACAATCGGTTTCATTAGGTGATATCGCTAGCCATAAGTATACAGTAGTTTACAAAAGTAAAGTCGATACTGTTGCCACAAAAGCTTTTTCTGATATAGCCCCAAAAAAACCTCTTCCTAAGCCAGCGAACGCCAGCTGGACAGAAGCTGAAATTACATCATTTGTAAATCAATATGAGTTTACCCACAATCGGACTAAGGAAGTAGTTAGCGGGGATAGAGCACAAACAATCATTCAATCACTCCTTAAGAACAACCAGCTACGCGCTGAGATAACAAATGCCTATAATGAAGCACGTCAAACGGGCAAATCTACTATCACTGGTTACGAAATTACGCGTAAAGAGCAGCGTCCGCTTCCAACTGCCGCCGAAGTAGTAGATGAGCGCCCAGCTCTACCTCCACTTCCAGTGCCAGTTGCAAAGACACGCCCAACTCCACCTCCACCGCCACCACCACGAGCTAGTCGCCGTCCGGCTCCTCCGCCAATTCCTACAGATACCGAACAGAGCACACCACCCCCAGTTCCAGCAAGGCCGCAAGCAGCTGGCGCGCCGCCACCTATACCCAAACGCCCACCCCGCACTGACGGCAAATAGCACATACTTCAACACAGGATAGACAGGCATACGCATCAGGCTAATGACAATTAAAAATCAGGATGCGCAGGATCGCTTGCAGCGGTAGGATAGACAGGATAATAAAACCGGTTAGCCTCAATACCAATGGCGTCAACTTAAGAGGGGCTCTTAATCTCTTAAGGCCTNNAAGCGGAGGCCTAGGAATACAGGATAACCAGTATGTGAGTCCTGTAAGGACGGCATTTATGGATAGAAATCAATGCCGTCCTTACAGGACTCAAAATTTTTTATCCATTTCAATACCCTGGCCTTCGCTTTCACTTCGACCAGGGCTATATCATGCCGGCCCTTCAGGCCTTAGTATCTTGACGTAGATCTAGTTTTGCAACAGGCTCATAAGAATAAGAAAAATCGTTAAGTTGACGCCATCGGTATTGAACCTGACCTGTTTTATTATCCTGCCTATCATGCCGGCTTTAGCCGATCTTGCATATCCTGTTCACTCTTGATGAGTCGTTTGGTTTCGCGGACGATTTCGCAGTTTCGGCTTTCGTTTTTTTACCTAAATTTCAAATGCTTTTTACGTTTTAGACGAAATCGGCACCACTTTTCAAATTCTACGGCTAAGAATGAGAGTGTGGCTACAAGCGCTATTCGTAACCACGATTCTAACGAAATTGGCGCACTATGAAACAGCTTGTTCATAGTGGGCTCGTATGTGAAGAGCAGTTGGGCAGCTAGCATGGCTAAAGCTCCCGCTACAGCCCATTTGTTAGAAAGCAGACCAATGCCGATTGCTGAATGGGTAAGAGATCGGCAGTTAAAGAGATAGCCTATTTCAACCAAAACAATAACGTTTACCACAGTTGTTCTTGATGCAGCAAGAATTTGATTTTCGACCTCGGCTTCCCAAAAAAAGAGCCAAAAGGAGCCAGCTAGCATGATGAGCGATACAAGGCCTGTTCTCATGACGACCTCGTAGGTGAGTATTGGCTGATCTGGATTGCGAGGTGGCTGCTGCATTAGGCCTTTTTCTTTGGGTTCAAAGGCAAGTGTTAAACCAAGAAAAATGGCAGTAGTCATGTTTATCCACAGAATCTGCACAGGGGATATAGGTAGTGTCAGACCTAAAAGTATGGCTACAACAAGAATTAGGGCTTCACCCGCATTTGTAGGTAGGGTCCAGGCGATAAATTTTGTGAGGTTATCAAATATACCGCGACCCTCCTCAACAGCGGCTTCTATTGTAGCAAAGTTATCGTCTGTGAGGATGATGTCTGCCGCTCCTTTTGCTACTTCTGTCCCAGTAATACCCATAGCTATGCCAATATTTGCCTGCTTAAGCGCTGGTGCATCATTTACCCCATCTCCTGTCATCGCCACGATGTGGCCTCGCGCTTGAAGAGCGCCTACAAGTTTTAGCTTTTGCTCAGGTGTGATTCGGGCAAAAATGGTTGTGTCGTCTATCTTGCTAACAATTAATTCTTGGGGCATTTTTTCAAGTTCGCGCCCAGTAAGAGTGTTGAGTTTTCCTTGGTGGCGCGTGCCTTCAAGGCCGATTTGTTTAGCAACAGCCTGTGCGGTAAGGGCATGATCGCCTGTAACCATTTTTATGGTGATCCCAGCTTGCTGGCATCTTTTGATGGCATGAATTACTTCTTGCCGTGGAGGGTCTAACATGCCTTCTAGGCCGAGAAATGTAAGCCCATGTGAAACATGTTCTTTTGTGAGCGTGCTATCGGGGCTAAAGCGGCGAGTTATGGCAAGTACGCGCATCCCCTGTGTTGTAAGGGCATCGGAGGCTGCTTGTATGCTAGCTTTATCTATTGGCACTACATTTCCTCTGTTATCTAGCATGTCGTCGCATCGATCAAGAAGTCGCTCTAGAGCGCCTACCTTGTAGATAACCTTGCCTTTTGTGTGCTCGTGCAGTGTAGCCCGATACATATGTTCTGATTCAAACGGAATCATATCCATTCGAGGTGTTTTTTTGTGGGTATCAAGATGTAAAATACCCGCCTTTTGGGCTACAACAAGCATAGCTGCTTCTGTAGGGTCTCCTTGGGCTTTATATTGGCCATTTTCATACAAAATTTGAGAATCATTGCAGAGCACGCCCGCCTTTAGGCATTCAAGCAATTGGGGATGTTCTTGCGGGTTTATGGGAATGTCTTGAATGCACAGTGCACCTTTTGGGTCATATCCTGATCCTGTTACATCGTAGAGTGTTAGCCCTGTAAATACCTTGCGAACAGTCATTTGGTTTTCAGTAAGCGTGCCTGTTTTGTCTGAACAAATGACAGTTGTACTCCCAAGGGTCTCTACAGCTGGTAATTTGCGTACAATAGCACGTTTGCTCGCAAGTCGGTTTACCCCAATCGCCAACACTATTGTTACAGCAGCGGGAAGGCCTTCTGGTATTGCGCCAACAGCAAGGGCAATAGATGCCATAAACATGTCAGAGGTAGCTTCGCCATGCATAATGCCTATGGAAAAAGTAAACACGGCAAACCCAAAAATCGCCCACAAAATGCGCCTGCTGAAGAGCTCAAGTTTTTTGGTGAGGGGAGTTGAGAGTTCAGGTGTTTCAGAAAGTAGCCATGCAATGTGACCAAGTTCTGTTTGATCGCCAGTAGCCCATACTATGCCTTCGGCTTGGCCCATAGTAACGAGCGTGCCTGTAAAGGCAAGGTTCTTTCGGTCGGCAAGTAGCGTATCAAGGGCCAAGGCGTTTGTATGTTTAGCACTTGGGGTAGACTCTCCTGTAATCGATGATTCATCAACATGCAGGTTGTGAGTGGTAAATAGGCGCAAATCAGCAGGTACTTTATCGCCACTTTTTATGATGACAATATCTCCTGGTACAAGTAGATACGATGGTATAAGCAGCTTTTTTCCGCTGCGTCGAACAACAGCTTGAGTAAGAACAAGCTTTGATAGAGCTTGGAGTGCCTTTTCTGCTTTTAGCTCTTGGATAAAACCAACAAGCGCATTAAAGAAGATTACAACAAAGATAACAGCAGAGTCCACAAACTCGCCTATGCTTGCTGTAATGGTAGAGGCGATAATAAGAATATAGGCAAGAGGCTGATGAAATTGATTAAAAAAACGCTTCCATAATGAAAGCCCGGGAGAAGCTGTAATACTGTTGGGCCCATATTCAAGCTGGCGCTTTGACACCTGTGGCTCACTGAGGCCATCGCGTAGGTCAGTGCCTAGTAACTTCACCAGTTCAGCAGTTTCTAGGTGGTGCCATTGATTAGGGTAATTGTGTTTATTTTTCATGAGCCGCTATTGATGAGTCGCTCTGTTTCGCGGGCGATTTCAAGGTTTTCGTTGGTAGGGATAACAAGTATCGGTGGGGGAGTATGGAGCTGTTTTGTCACAATCCCTCGGATTTCCGGGCTATTTTCGCCGATTCCGCCGCTAAAGACTATCGCGTCCACTTGGCCTAAAATCGCCGTGTAGGCGCCGATATAATGGACAATACGGTAGCAGAAAAGATCTACAGCGAAGCGGGCACGTTCATTTGTCTCGTATACTTTAAGAAGTTCCCTCATATCGTCTGATAATCCTGAGAGTCCTAAAAGCCCCGATTCGCGGTTTAATTGTTCGAGGGTTATGGTTTCTACCACCTGAGGATCGATATTGCCAGAGCGCGTAGCCATTACAAGACCCTCGTTTGGGGTATAGCCCATGGAGGTGTCAATGGGGCGGCCAGAATCTATAGCAGCAGCCGAGCAGCCAGAACCTAAGTGTAGCGTGATGATTTTACCTGATGCATTACCTGTTTGGGCAAGATACTGCTTCCAAAGATAGCTATGCGATATGCCGTGAAAGCCAAAGCGCTCGATACCATATTTTGGCGAAATTGCATAAAAGCGGCTTACAGCAGGCATCTGGCGAAAGTATGCCGTATCAAAGACCGCCACCTGCGGCACATCGTACTTTTTTTGGCATTCTTCTATCAGTTCTATTGCAGGGCCATTGTGCAGGGGAGCAAGCTTTGAAAGCCTCTTGAGGTTTTTTAACACCTCATCGTCTATGAGCACACTTTTTGTGTATAATGCGCCTCCATGGACTACTCTGTGGCCAATGGCATCGGGCACGCCCGAGTCGACAAGCTTCTCTTTATCGTAGAGGGCATATTTAACAGAGGAGCTACCTGCATTAACCGTCAAAATCATCTGTAGGGCCACTTCCAGTTGCGGATTTCGGGCATATCTTCGCCGTAGGTGCTAATGTACTGCTTATGTTCTTGCAGCTTTGCTTTTACAATCTGTTCGACGTATGGGCGAAGGGAAGCAAGCTTTGGTACACGGTTAACAACATCAAGGCAGAGATGAAAGCGGTCTAGGTCGTTAAGTACAACCATATCAAAAGGGGTTGTTGTTGTGCCCTCTTCTTTATAGCCCCTTACATGCACATTGTTATGATTTGTTCTACGGTAGGTGAGTTTATGTATCAGCATAGGATAGCCATGAAAGGCAAAGATAATTGGCTTATCCTTGGTAAAGAGCTCATCAAACTCCTCGTCAGATAGGCCATGAGGATGTTCTGACTTTGGCTGCAGAGTCATAAGGTCCACAACATTTACACAGCGTATTTTTAGATCTGGCAGGTACTGCCGTAAAAGATCAATAGCCGCAAGCGTTTCAAGTGTTGGCACATCTCCTGCGCATGCCATAACAACATCAGGATCATCGTGACTTGCCCACTTCCAGATGCTGGCGCCGCGGGAGCAGTGCTCAATCGCCTCATCCATATTCAAGTATTGAAGAGCAGGCTGCTTACCAGCAACGATGACGTTGACACAGTTTCGACTTTTGAGGCAGTGGTTTGCAACAGAAAGCAGGCAATTGGCATCTGGGGGTAGATAGATGCGCACAACATCTGCCTTTTTATTTGCCACATGATCGATGAACCCCGGGTCTTGGTGCGAAAAGCCGTTATGGTCCTGCCGCCACACATGGGAGGTGAGTAGGTAGTTGAGGGAGGCAATAGGTGCTCTCCAAGGTATCTCACGAGTGACTTTAAGCCACTTGGCATGCTGGTTAAACATAGAATCGATAACATGAATAAAGGCTTCGTAACAAGAAAAAAGCCCATGCCTTCCAGTAAGAAGGTATCCCTCTAGCCATCCTTCGCAAAGATGTTCGCTCAGCACCTCCATGACACGGCCGCTAGGCCCAAGATGTTCGTCTGTGGGTAGAATTTTACCCAAAAAGCATTTGTCGGTAACTTCAAGCAGTCCATCCAGTCTATTTGAGGCCGTTTCATCTGGCCCCATCACTCTGAAATTTGTCATATTCTGCTTCATACAGTCGCGCAGGAACATTCCAAGCACTTTGGTTGACTCAGCAGTTGACCCCGCAGCCACAGCGTAGTCGGCGAAATGTGGAAGCTTGAGATCCTGTAAAAGTAGACCTCCATTTGCATGAGGATTTGCTCCCATGCGTCGTAAGCCCTTTGGTGCAAGATCAGCAAGCTCTTGAATAAGCCGGCCGTTGCTATCAAAAAGCTCCTCGGGTCGATAGCTTTTTAGCCATGCTTCTAGTACTGGCACATGCTCTTCACTGCGTGAAAGAGGCACCTGATGGGACCTCCATGAGCCTTCGCTATCTTTAGGACCTGTCCAGCCTTTTGGAGTTTCAAGCACAATCATGGGCCACATAGGTCTTTCAGACTGTTTTTTGCATTCTTTTATTTCTACAATAACAGTCTCTAGAGTCTTTGACATCTCTTCGTGAGAAGGTCCAACAAAATAGGGATTGTAGCCATAGCCACGTAAAAGGCTTTCAAGTTCCTGGCGTGATATGCGCGCCAAAATAGTCGGATTGGCAATTTTGTAGCCATTCAGGTGCAATATAGGTAATACAGCGCCATCTTTTTGAGGATTGAGAAACTTGTTTGAGTGCCAGCTTGCAGCTAGGGGGCCAGTTTCAGCTTCCCCATCGCCGACGACGGCACAGGCGATAAGATCGGGATTATCAAGAACTGCGCCATATGCATGCGCAAGCACATAGCCAAGCTCGCCGCCTTCGTTTATCGAGCCAGGCGTCTCTGCTGCAACGTGGCTAGGAATACCGCCAGGAAATGAAAACTGCTTAAAAAGCTTCTGCATCCCGTGAGCATCTTGCGTGATATTTGGATAGTACTCGCTATAGGTGCCCTCTAAGTAGGTGTTGGCAACAAGGGCCGGTCCGCCATGGCCTGGGCCAGTTAAGTAGATCATGTCCAGATCATACTTTTTTATCAGACGATTGAGGTGAACATAGATAAAGTTTAGGCCGGGTGTTGTACCCCAATGCCCTAAGAGTCTGGGCTTTATGTCGCTTAATGCAAGCGGTCGTTTCAGCAGGGGATTATCGAGCAGGTAGATTTGTCCTACAGACAAATAATTTGCAGCTCTCCAGTATGCATCAATTTTTTCAAGCTCATCCATTGCCTCACTATCGAGCTAAGGATAATTTATGAAAAGAATATTTACGACTAAGAGAGAAAAATCGAACAGGATATGCAAGATCGGCCTTGCCGGCAAGATAGGAAGGATAAAAACAGAGAGCCTTTTGCGAAACTAGAGGCCTCGGGAAAAAAGATGATTTTGAGCGGAGCTCTTTGGAGTGACTCGCTTTAGCGAGTCTTTTTACCGGTCGATTTATCGGCCGGCTATAAAAGAAAGGCCGATAAATCGGCCTTGAGAAAGACTCGCTAAAGCGAGTCACTCCAGAGAGTCTTTATATGGCGTGCTTTGCAAAAGGCTCTAGAGATACAAAAGTGCTAACATTCTCAGAAATCATGGGTGTGAGTATACCAAAATGGGGGTTCAAGGACTAGGGGAAAATAACGAGAATTAGATCAAGAGATAGGGAGGGCTAGGAATTTTTTGTCCCTAGCCCCTGGAGAAACTTACGCCGCAGGAGCGCCGGATGGCTGCTGTACGTGCGGTTTTTTCGGAAGAAGTGCGCGACGGCTCAGTTTCACTTGGCCGCGGTCGTTAATATCAAGCACCGTTACAGTGATTGTATCGCCAACTTTGCACTTGTCTTTCGTGTAGTCGAAGATGTTTTCAATGCGCATAGTATCAAGCTCAGAGATATGGCAGAGGCCCTCTTTACCTGGAAGGATCTCAACAAAGACACCAAAGGCTACTACTGACGTAATTTTACCTTCGTATGTTTTGCCAACTTCAACTTCGGCTGTAAGGCCGTAGATGATTCGCTTAGCTTCTTCAATACCTTTGAGGTTCGCTGACGATATGCTGATAATACCTTCATCGTTAATGTCGATTTCAACACCGGTCTCTTCAATAATCGCACGAATCTGTTTGCCGCCTGGCCCAATGATGGTGCCGATCTTGCTTGGCTTAACTTGGAGCGTAACAATGCGCGGCGCCCATTCTGACATCTCTTCACGAGGCTTTGGACATACTGCCAGCATCTTGTTAAGGATGTGAATACGGCCCTCTTTTGCTTGCGCAAGAGCTTTACGCATAATTTCGATGGTTATGCCTTCAACTTTGATGTCCATCTGGAAGGAGGTAATGCCTTCAGCATCGCCTGCAACCTTAAAGTCCATATCGCCAAGAGCATCTTCAACACCCAAGATATCAGAGAGGATTACTGCGTGATCTTTTTCTAAAATCAGCCCCATAGCAATACCTGAGATAGGACGCTCTACAGGAACGCCAGCATCCATAAGTGCTAAACATCCACCACATACTGATGCCATTGATGATGAACCATTGGACTCAGTAATGTTAGATTCAAGGCGTATGGTGTAGGGGAACTGCTCTTTTGTAGGCAAAATAGCCTGAAGCGCGCGCTCAGCAAGTTTGCCGTGGCCAACTTCGCGTCTGCCTGGAGCACCTACGCGGCCAACTTCACCAACAGAAAATGGAGGGAAGAAGTACTGCATGTAAAAACGTGAAGCACCTTCACCTTCTAGGTTTTCAAAGCGCTGGGCCATAGTTTCGCCGCCAAGGACGCAAATTGCCATCGTCTGGGTTTCGCCTCGGGTAAAGAGCGATGAGCCGTGTGCGCGAGGCAGAAGGCTCTGTTCGATGTCGATCTGGCGAATTTCAGTGGTTGAGCGGCCATCGCTACGCACCTTATCGTTGATGATCATCTTGCGCATGATGTCGCTATTTACTTTCTTAAAGGCAGCTTTTACATCAGCTTCAGCATATTTGCCTTCGCCTGTAAGCTCAGCCTGTGCTTGAGCTTGGAGTTTGCCTGTAGCATCGTCACGAAGCTGTTTTTCTTTTATGCGGGTAACTTTTTCAAGCTCTTTTCCAACGAGAGATTCAACAGCAGTTACAATATTGCTGTCGAGAACCTTAAGGGTATCTTTCTTCTTTGGTTTACCTAACGTTGTTTGCCAGTTGTGAATTGCCTGGCAGATAGTGCGAATTGCAGCATGACCGAGCTCAATTGCCTTAAGCACTTGATCTTCAGTAAGAAAATCGCAGCTTCCTTCAATCATAAGCACTGCATCTTCAGTACCTGCGATCATAAGTTCAAGCTTTGAGCTTTTTTGCTGTTCTACTGTTGGGTTAATTACAAACTCACCGTCAACCATACCAACGCGGCATGCGCCAATAGGCTTAACAAGAGGAATATCAGAAATCGCAAGAGCACAGCTTGCTGCACATATTGCAAGCACATCTGGGCTATTTTTGCCATCGTATGACCATACGTAGGCAAGAATTTGTGTATCATGATAGTAGCCATCTTCAAACATTGGTCGTAATGGGCGGTCGATAAGACGGCATACGAGTGTTTCGCGCTCTGTAGGTTTGCCTTCGCGCTTAATATAGCCAGCAGCAGTTCTTCCTGCGGCAGCGAATTTTTCTTGGTAGTCTATGCGTAAGGGGAGAAAGTCGACATCTAAGGGGGCAGGTGAGGCACATGCTGTTGCCAATACCATTGTGTCGCCAGAGCGGACAAGTACTGACCCGTTAGCCTGACGTGCGATTTTGCCTGTTTCGAAGATGATGTCTTGTCCACCGACAGAGATCCGCATTTCGTGTTTTTTCATCTAAATAAACTCCTGTAATCAATATATAGGGAACAGTTTTGACATCTTATGGATAAAAAGGGAAGAGAAAAATGAGAAAGCCTGCAGAGAATCTGCAGGCTTTCGTATAAGAACTATCTGCGCAGGTTAAGCTTTGTAATCAAAGCTTGATAACGCTTGGTATCTGTTGAGTTAAGATAGTCAAGCAGTCTGCGGCGCTGACCTACCAACTTAAGAAGAGCAAGCCTTGAATTGTGGTCCTTTGGCGTGCGCTTTAGGTGGTCTGTGAGCTCAGCAATGCGCTCGGTAAGGATAGCAATCTGCACATCTGCAGATCCTGTATCTTTTTCATGCAGCTGAAACTTCTTTGTAATTTCTTCTTTCGTTCCTTTGTCCAGAGACATCAGTATCCCCCGTAAATATGTTCGTAACTGTCAATTATACCTGATTTGGTCTTATCCATCAAGTGTCATTCTTCAATTTTCCCTCGAAATGCGCCTTGAGCCACACCTCGAGCATTATTTTCTGCATAGAGCGCATGAAGCGCCGATTCAAGTCCCACGCAAATTCCTTCGCGATAGCGAAATTCTGGGCTATTTTCAAGCTCAGGGTAGTCCTGAGGTTGCAAAATATCATCCGCAGTAAGCTGTGGAACGATTGTTTTAGCAAAAGCAAGGAGTTTTTTACGCTCCAGCTGTACCATACCCTCAATTACGCTCAGCATTTTCAACTCGTCTTTTTTGAAAAAATTGCTTTAAGGGAGCCTGGCACCACTCACGTAGCACACCTGAGCGCACTTCAACGGTATGAATAGGGTGTTTTTGGCTAAAAAGATCGACCCAGCTGCCATTTGCCCCTAGTCGAATATCGGGTGCACCCCAGACAATAGCATCTAGGCGAGAGAGCTGTATAGCACCAGCACACATAGCACATGGCTCAAGAGTACAGTAAAGCGTACAGCCCTTTAGGCGCCAGTTTTCAACCACATTCTCTGCCGCGGTAATCGCTAAAATCTCAGCATGGGCGGTAGCATCCTTTAAAAGCTCTACCTGATTATACCCTCGTGCGATAATCTGGCCATCCTTTACAATAACCGCGCCAACGGGAACTTCTTTTGCTTGAAATGCCTTAATTGCTTCTTTTAAGGCTTCACGCATAAAGCGTTCGTCATCTGTTTTAATATCTTCAAGCGGCGGCAGCATCAGAGGCCAATTTTTGTAAAAGATCAGAGGGCAATGCAACGCTATTGAGCACAGAAAAGATATAGCAATCCTCAGCGCCAAACCTTTCTACAGCTTCTTCTAAGAGCGATTTTGCAAAGGTTCGTTCAAGCTCTGCTATTTCATCAAACTGCTCGCTAAGGCCAGTAAGGCGATCCTCGAAAAAGTTATAGATATCTAAATGACGAAGAAGCCAGCGGTTTGTTATAAACTCTCCAACAGTCTCTTGGCCTGCCTCTAAAAATTTTGGGTAAACGTTCAAAAAGTCATCCACGGTTAGCTTTGAGAGCTCCTTACCAGGGAAATTTCGCTTAAAAAAGCCACGATCTGATCTAAGATGCTCGTCGCGTATGTCCTTTTTTACGTCTGTGAAGATTGTTCTTAAGAAGGGTTGAAGCTTTTGAAACCGCTCCTTATATGTGAGTTCTTGTTTAATCATAGTATTCTTTTTTTAAGTGCTATCCATTTAAGACGTAGGCGAGTAAAGAACGATAGCGACCCTTCACCCTCTTTTGAGATCTTGTCTAATGTGGCATCAATAAAAGCCTCATCCTTTTTGCGCGACCTTCCCGCAACATCCCACTGCCAAAAGCGCACAATGCCGATGCGCATCTTATTAATAAGGCGATCGAGCCCTTGCATCCATTCAAAGGGGCTTTTGAGTCCTAAAATAGCAAGACCCCAGATGTAGCTAAAGAGTAGAGCAACAAGATAGGCCGAGAAGTTAATAATGTCTTGCTGAACAAAACTTAAGAATATGGTTCCGAAAAGCGCTACGGTAAGCACCCATTTGGCCCGCAAGGGGAGTACAAAGAATAGGAGTATCTGTTGATTTGGATCAATCATCGCCCAGAGAACTGTCTGGGATAGAATCATGGGTAAAAACGAAGTAGTAAGGGCCAGTAGCTGAAATTTATGCATTACAGTGGCTGCTGCTACGCCGCTCAAGAGCCCAGTAAGAAAATAGACTATAAGGAACTGCTTTTTGCCGATACGTTCTAGGACAATAGAACCAAAAAGCCAAAATACCAGCATACAAAAGGCAAAATCGAGCATAAAACCAAAGGTAAGCTCTGGGGCTGGCAGTAAAAAAAGTGAGGTAATAGGCTGCCAAAAGTAGCCATCTGGGCTAATAGCCAGGTAGCGCTGCAGGTTAAACAGAACCGAGGCGAGTGTAACCGCGCAGGTTATCTGCACAAGTCGCTTCATAAGTGGGGGCGTGTAGGCCCTCTGAAATTGCCATGGAGGTACAGTCATAGCAAAAGGTTATATCACATCAAACTATTATGTGTATAGAGTCCTCAATTCGTGCCCGTATGCGTGCCCGTGCCCGTGCCCGAAACATCTTAAGCATTTGCCCATTGTTTTTTTAAAATCGGGCACGCACACGGGCACGAAATTACTCTTGAATTTTATCCCGGAGAGTTGTATTGTTGTGTCCAAAGTTATAACGAGAAGAGTGTTTTATGAAGGAAAATATCCACCCAAAATACCAAGACGTCCTATTTGTTGACTCTGCAACAAACCACAAGTTCGTATGCGGCAGCACCATTCAGACATCACAAGTAGAAACATACAAAGGTAAAGAATACCCAACAGTTCATGTACCTATTTCATCATCATCCCATCCATTCTTTGTTGGTGGCAAGGGTATTGTGGACACAGAAGGCCGTGTAGACAAGTTTACAAAGCGCTACGCTGCTGCTCAACAAAAAGCTCAAGCTGAATCTGCTGCAAATACAGAGCAGAAAGAAGCAGACGCAAAAAAGAGCAAAAAAAAATCTAAATAACAGTCTCGGGCCGCACTGAAAGCGGCCCTTTTTTCCCTCCCAGACTTTTGCAAAAAGCTCTCAAAAGGGTTTCCAAAAGGCTTACTATGAATTCCAAATACACCGACGCAGTAGCACGCTTAAAAGAGCTAGAAGAAGAACTTAGCCTCCCAGATGCTGCCTCAGATCAAAAGCGCTATCGCGAACGCACACAAGAGTTTGCACGTCTTACTGACCTTAAGACACTCTTTGAAGATGTTGATAAGTTTGAAAAAGAGCTTAGCGACAATGAAGGGCTATTAAAGAGCGAAAAAGATCCGGAATTCATTGCGGTCTTGAATGAAGAAATTGAGTCTCTTAAGGTTAAGTTAGAAGCTGCACGCCATAAGCTTGAAATGGCGCTCTACCCACCAAGTCCATACGACAGCTGTAACACAATTATCGAGCTTAGAGCTGGTGCTGGAGGCGATGAAGCGGCCCTTTTTGTTGGCGACTGCGTGCGCATGTATGAAATGTATGCCAACCGCATGGGCTGGAAAGTAGAAAGACTTTCCCTTCAAGAATCTGACCTTGGCGGCTTTAAAGAATATGTGGCCGT
>JAFEGT010000129.1 GCA_018239765.1 Verrucomicrobiota bacterium | reverse complement strand
GCAGGCTTTTACCTCGGGCCAAAGTTTTTGAAATTCTTTTAGCTTTGCCGTAAACCACTTGGGAGGCTCTTTCAAACTTCTATAGACCTGAAAGGCCTTGTGCAGCCTAATAAAGCGAGTATATAAAGTAGTAGGCACAGGTTCATAGAGGCTTAACAACGCATCTGTCATCTTTTTAAGAAGCGGCCTATCTTGCCTTTTTTTATATTCTTGATAGAGGCGTTCAAGTTCAACGGTTCCATGAATAGTGCGCTCAAAGTCTTTACAGTAGAGTGGATCGCGCTCCATCCTATAGAGAACTGCTTCAAATTCAGGTGTACATTCACGAAACCCTCTCATGAGGTAGCATTCAAGCTCTGCTTCAGACGTATGCCAATTCAAGCTACGCTCAAAAACAGCCACTGTGAATGACACTACTGGAGCAGATGTCAACTCTCGTTCAAAGAGTTGATTCACAACTTGTCGCACACGAGAATTTTCGGGCAGGTGTAATGCAGCAGCAGAAAGCTCATGAATCGACCCCTTTGTTCGTAGCACAGAGAGTGCCCTTAAAGAGGTTAGAAGTGTACCTTCTGCCTGCCGAGCCAGTGCCCGCTGCAAAAAGTGCGCCTGTGCAATAAGCCCTGCAGCGTAGTACCACCCTGCATGAATCTGGTTTGAAAGAGGCTTACTTTTAAGCCTGTTTCGCTGGAACGAGATGGCATCTTCTATGAGACATAAGGTCCGCACATCGGTTGCAACCTCTTCGTTAAAATGAGCAGGATCAAACCGGTGTATCATCCGGCACTCGAGGTGATAGATCCCCTTGGCACACTCCTGAAGAGCCATATATTCGTTGTAAATTTCAGGATACCCAATATAGGGCAGAGAACGAAGGTACTGGCCATTACGAAAATAGTTTTCCTTCGGAAGTTCTACAGTAAAAGGACCAAGAGCTCTAGGGGCATCTTGCTGATGCTCAACTCTTGAGTCTGCATAGGCGATGAACTCCAAGGTTTCGGCGCGTAGTTGATCAATCTCGTTTTGCACGTTCTCAGGCTGCTTTTCAAGGGAGTCAAAGTACTGATTTACCTCTTCTGGTAACTTTTGAGGAGCCTTTACCGTCTCTTTGTAGTAAATAAGAGCCTGCTGATGAACAGGATTTCTGAGTATCTCCGCAACACGCCCACATTTATCAATAAGATGCGATGCGATAGTGTCAATTTTCACCATGATTGAAAGTGCATCTAGATCAAGCGGCGTTTTTTCATAGAGCTCCACCGCCCTCTGCCATGCGCCTTTCATTTTTGTATCGAGCAGCTCTAACTCTTTTGCCCACAAATTATGCTGTGCGACAATATTTTTTCGCGCAGATGAGCGCTGATACAAAGTTTGAAATCGCAGATTGATTGTTTGAGAAAATTCACCATGAAAAGTCGAAAGCACGCCTTGTAGATCAGCACCACCAGAAAAAATGCCCCAAAGCGCACCCAACATAGTAACCCTCATAGCAACAAAAACATATCGTAGCAAACAGATAAGACAATTGCAATTGATACTGTGTGAGGAGATTATTTCGGCATTTCAAGCATGAGGATTTTTTTACCATCGAACGTAAGGCGTAGACGGCCATCTACATGTTCTACAAGCACTTCATGCTCTTTATTGGTTTTAAGCACTACCCTGCTATTAATCACCTGCTGAAGGTAGCCAAATAGAGGCTGCAGCGCCTGGTCACCATATACAGTGACGACTGGGTAATGGCTCTTGGCTCGGGCTGTCTGCTGAACAGCTGGCTCTCTATAGCGAAATTTGCCTATAATATCATGCTTCATTCCCTCTCTGTACCAGAAGTACACGAGTTTCTGCAAGTAAGTTTATCCAAGTAAGTTTATCCAAGCAAGTTGACGCTAAAATATTATTTATATAGAATAAAGGTACTATGAGATAACGAGGACTTCGAGATGACTGTACGAGGAGACCTAGGGCAAAAAGCAGTCGACTGCCTGCAACAAATCGATACAGCTAATTCTAGTGGAATAGCTCGCACTGCTTCAGACCTCAAAGTATCACAGTTAGGCGCAAAAGAGCTTAAAGGCACAACCACAAAGCTTACCGGAACGCTTAGCCAATTAAAACTCTCCATAAACGCCCCTGCAATCAAAGGCCTTATTAAAGGCATCGCTCAAGCTATACTAACAAAGCTGAAATTAGAGCCAAAAATGGCTCTAAACCAACCACAAAATGGCCATCTGAACAAGGCTGACGCCCAAAAACAGACCTTTTTGAAATCTTTTGGTGACACTGTAATACAGCCTCTTGCAATTTCCAAAGATCAAAATGTTGCCCTGAAGTCCACCGTAAAGCATTTAGAGCAGGCTCAAAAGTCTGGAATGCTCGATCAAAAGCTCTATTCTGCCGTAAGCTCCACCTTAGCCAGAAATATCGAAGTAAACGTGCGTAGAGAAATGTCACTTGAAGATGATGCACCGCCAGAAAAAACCATTCATGACCTGCTTTTAGAGGTGCCAACAACCTCTAAAACCCTACGTACAGAGCTTGAGAAGCTGGCACAAGTAGAAAAATGCATTGCAAAATTTACCTCTGCATTAGAAAACCATGCAAACATACGCCCAGAACAGGCGCGTGAAATTGTCCGTAAAGTATTTGAAGCATATCCCAAATCAAATTTGGTTACCGTTCATAACGTCACCGTGATGCTAGAAACTGCAAATGTCAACAACCCTGACGTCATCGTTGAGGGCAAATATTTAGCCTCCGGTGCGGCCTCTAAGGTACATCAAGGGTTTTCGCTTCGCGACAACAAACAGGTGGTGCTAAAAACAAGCGACAATGCTGCAGAAGAGGCTAATGCAAACGAAAAAATCCGCCATATAAAAGATGCGCACAACGGTGCAAAAGTAGATGGCATTGCAGATGAACTCACATTAACTCAGATTCAGACTCCAGAAGGCAGTAAAACTGTGGCTACCGGCGCCCTCTATGACCATGATGCCACCCATGATATTAAAGCCGATATGCTCGCCGATTGCTCAAGAGAGCTAGAGGCGTTGATGAAAGAAAAAACAGAAGCTGGCACCATTAAAGACTCAAGCAAACTTGAGAAGTTTTTTGAAAAATATGGTTCTCTCTTAACCCCCGAAGAAATAGCCTCCGTCAAAGCCGAGCTGCTTAGCCAATAAAGAGTTGCTTTTTATAATTAAAATAATATATAATCTCTGTAAGTTTTTAACTTACGGAGTTATATGCAAGCTACAACAGGATTGCTCAGCCGTTTAAGACTAGAATCTCAGAAAAATCCCCCTCTTAGACAAGAACAAAAAAATGCCAATCTTGCCAAATTTGTAAATGGCCTGATTGCCATTATCAATTCTGGCCTATGCCATGGCGATATTAAACCTCAAAACTGGCTCCTTATACGACCAAGTGAAAAAAAAGAGGGCAAAAGCGATATTACCGACTTTGGCGGCTCTAAGATAATCTATCCTGTTGCGGAACATATGAAGCCCGAGTTTCGCCTCGAAAGTGAGTCAGATAAATTCGCGATGAAAAATATCGTCGTAACATTTCTTCATCCTAATCCCACTCCAAAACAGCTTGAAACGGCTGCTAAGGTTGAGAAAAAAGTAAATCAGCTGTTAGGTCTTAACATTCTAAAAAGATCAGAAAAGGGCGATCTTGTAGTAGTCGATAGACCAAAGCTCGAAGAATTACGAGCCTACCTCGCGACAGAGTTTCTCCCTGCTAAAACTGATGCCTACGCCTCCAACATCTATATTCAGGCTATGTGTGATTACTTCTGGCGTTGCGATGTAGACAACTACAAAAAAGCCTGCAACGCTTTTGACATGCGTGCCGCCGGCATTACCATGTATCAGTACATAGCAGGAACAGATCAAACGCCTGCAAACGAACATGACGATAGCTATTACAACAGCATGCCAGATACTCTTGTAGGTAAAGTATCTAGGGTTGCAAGCGACATCATCTGCCGCATGGCAAAACCGCTTGCCCCAAAAGAAGGCCATCCCAACGTTGACTTCGAGACTCCAGTCTCAATGGATGAGCTCCATACGCTAAAAGCCCATTTCGAAGAAAACAGCATCAAGCATTGAGGGTGCCCATGCCCTTGCCCTTGACCGATTAATGCTATTTCTCAGATTTCTTCTTAATCTCGATCTTGATCTTAATCTGTTTTTTCTCTGAACGCAAAAATGCAAAATTAAGATCATGATCACGATTAAGATTAAGAAAAATCCTTAAGTTAACCACTATTGACCCTAGGACCTCGCTCCGGGCCTGTTTTTTCCAAAAATCAACAAGCGCGTCTCTAAAAAACCCGAGAAAATAAATCTTGTTGTTACAAATGACTGTACTATTCGAAGTAAAAAAAAATAGAACTTATTGAGCTCCGAAGAACGATGACTCTATAGCCGAACTCTATCGTTTAATGTCAACATGTTCAACCGCCAACTTTATGAATTGGCAACACCTTGTCAACCCTGACGAATACGCTCTGTTGATCAAGAGAGATCCTTTATCCTTTTTCTCATATAGTCTAAAACAAGCTTTTTTTCAGTGGTGCCCAAGTTAGCAACGTTGTTTTCATCAAGCTTCTGTACATGCATATAGAGTTTTTTTAATTTTATTTTATTTAAATGCCCCACATGCTCTTCGAAGTTTGTCCATCTGTTTGCTTTTAATGACTGAATACTTTCATTTGACATGCTTGGGTGTTCCTTTTTTACATCTACTAAAGCATGATTCACGGCACTCTTTATATAAAAGAGATCCCCGTCTTTGGCAACTGCATCTATACGATTGAGGCAATTTATAAAGCCAATAGCCGGCGCTGCAAAAATCGCTCCGGCAAATTGAAGTCTACCACCCCTTTGCTGACTATCTTCAATACTTTGCATTCTCTCTTTTGATGCGGTGCCTTCAATGACATCTTGTTCATCCATACCTGACATTCCAGAAAGTGTTCCAGAGAGATAGAGTATGCCTCCCAAAATCGTAAAGGGCAATAGACCAAGCGCAAGAGCTCCCGTTACTACAGCACCTACAACAAGTCCAGCAACTTTAGCTCCTTGACTTAGCTTTTCATTCCATGTAAGCTTCGGATCAAAATGCGTATCAGATTCGTATACAGGGCTTTTCTCAAGCTTGTCATGAGATGCTCGGCCAAGTTCAACAGCTTGAGAACCAGTTCCCAAATTATATGATCTAGCGTGAGAACCTATATGTAAACTAGGATCCATCTAAGCACTCCTTATAACTGTTGAATTTTTAATTTAATGGACTCGACCAACTCGCTATTTTTTGGAAGAACCCTTTTGGCAATAGAAAGAGCATCATCCAAAGCCAGTTTGGCATTTGAAAAATCATTTTCTTCTTCAAAACAATTTGCAGCCCAGATACGAGGCCAAACATCATCTTTATGAAGTGCCGCTGCCATACTATAGGCTTGAATTGCTTGTTGGTAGTTCATTTCATGAAAACATGCGTGGCCCAATCCAACCCAAAAAATAAATTGAGTTGGATCAAGGCAGCATATAGCAAAAAAAGCACTTTCTGCTTGTGCAATTTCTTTTTTTTCAAAAAGTATTCGAGCTCCTTGATACAAATTGATCATGCAATCGTTAGATATTTCAAGTTGTTTTTTCCAAGAACTATTTTTTGCAATCACATTGCCCAATTCAACAAATTGGTTCAGAGTTCTGATGGATGAAAAACATTTTGTGAGCTCTTTAATCACGCAATTAGCTTGGGATGCCAGTTCAGGATGTTCTTTTAAAGCGATGAGGCAAGCGGTTAACCCCTCCGCTATTTTTTCCTGAACATAACCTGTATTATGGTCTAGTTCTTGTTGAATTGATTCTTTATTTGACTTCTTTTGACGATCTTTTGCATCCTTGGCGAGTAAAACTGAAACCTTTTCAATACTTTCGCTCACAACTCTCGTGAGCTCTTGTGTATGTATCATAAACCCTCAATTGCTGTTAAATTTATCTAATAAATCCATCAATATTAATAATGCAATATCAATCTATATTATATTTTTCATACAACTTGCATATTATTGATTTTCAGTTACTTAATTACCGAAGACACATAATTACATTTTACTTTGTAATTATGATAAATGAGCAGGGAAGATCCTGATCACATTTTCATGAAAAGGCTCGAGGCTAGATAAGGGGGCGTGTTGCTTTGAAGCTATCAACGTAAAAATTTGTGACAATCGAGAGCGGTGCATTACTGCAACGACACTCCAGAGAGCTAAAGCTCAAGAACAGACTTGCTGCCACATCTCTAAAATGAAAAACCGCTTAAATACCCCTAGGACCTGCCACGATCAAAGTCAAGCCTCATATTTTCTACTTCTTCAAATACGTTCGTGCCAAATTCTCCAGGTCGAGATTTCCATTCAAAATGTTCAATAAGGGTGATTTTCCCATCAAGGCTAAACTCTACTTCGCAGGTTGAAACTCCGTTGTCAACCGTACCATCAATCTGCATCTGGCAGTAGCTAAATTCTAGTTGATCTTCGGCGAGAAACTTACCCACTAAAAAGCCTTGGGCTATTTTTCCACCTTGATATTGAGCTGTGACAAGACCATCTTTTTGACTAAAGCTAAAGACTGTTTCGTGGTTTACGACGCCGCAATCTGCTGTTTGTACAACGTGCATACGTATTCCATCGAGCGAAATTGACTCTGCAAAACCAGCAGTGATGAGTGCAAGCGAAAGTATGAGCAAACGAAACATAGACAATCCTTTATGTTATAACCACAAATAAACTTTCGATATTGTGACATACCCAAGAAAATCAACACAGGGAAAAAGTGAAATTTCTTTTTCATAAGGAATTTTCTGAATCAAATGGACGAGCTCCATACCCTAAAAGCCCATTTCGAGGAAAATAGTATCAAGCATTGAAGGCGCACTTGCCACTGCCCTTGCCCGTGCCCGTGTGCGTGCCCTTGCCCGTGCCCCTGCCCTTGCCCGTGCCCCTGCCCTTGCCCGTGCCCGCTTATTTCAATTACTCGGCTAAAGCCCATAAGGGCGATGTTAATAACGCCCCTAAAGGGGCTCTAGTGGAAACAAAATTAAAATAATTCGGGCAAGGGCAAGGGCACGGGCAGGGGCAAGGAAATCAAATATGCACGAGATCTAACAAACCCAAGATTGTCTTTGACCTAATTTTGCGAGAGGTGTACAACGGCGATTTTAGGGAAGGAATTACTCGTGGCTGAATTCGAATCAGTGTACCTCTATCTTGCTCTTGTGCTCGTGATGACGCTCATCATGATGGGCGCCACATGGATATTTCCAACATCCAGAAAGAGCGATGCTAAATTCATGCCCTACGAATCGGGCATTTTAACCGAAACAAACCTGCTACAAAAACGATTTCCCCTTCGACACTACCTTGTAGCGCTACTATTTTTAGTATTTGATATCGAAGTGATCTTTTTATACCCCTGGGCAGTAATTGCTAAAGAGCTTGGCCCATTTGCCTTTTATGAACTTGTATTCTTTTTGGTAGCACTTGGGGTTGGTTTTATCTACGTATGGAGAAAAGGAGGGCTCGAATGGGAGTAAATGCTAAAGAACGTACACCATTTATGGTAGGACCTTTAGAGCAGATGATAAATTGGGCACGCAAAAACTCACTCTGGCCCGCTCAGTTTGGTCTTGCCTGCTGCGCAATTGAGATGATGTCAACAGCTGCAAGCCGCTATGACATCGCTCGCTTTGGCGCAGAAGTATTTCGTGCATCGCCAAGACAGAGCGATGTGATGATCGTTGCAGGACGCTGCAGCCAAAAGATGGCTCCTGTCCTCAAAACTGTATATGACCAGATGCTTGAGCCTAAATGGGTTATTGCCATGGGAGACTGCGCCTCTTCTGGAGGAATCTACAACAACTATGCTATCGTTCAAGGCGTTGACAAAATTGTACCTGTTGATGTCTATGTTGCAGGCTGCCCACCACGCCCTGAAGCACTTTTAGATGGCCTTTTACTCCTACAAAAGAAGATTCAAAATGAAAGCTTTAGAAGATCTTAAGGCCTCAGGCTTTACAGTACTTATGGACCTTACTGCTGTCGATTATGGCACGCATATGGAAGCGCTCTACTTT
>JAFEGT010000128.1 GCA_018239765.1 Verrucomicrobiota bacterium | reverse complement strand
CAGAGGCAACGGAATGATTGATTTAAGCGGGCACGGGCACTCTAGACGGGCACGATTCGATATTGTGGTAAAGGTACGTTGCTGTTTATAGTTTTTGCCATGAAGAAGCTTGCTACTTGGTTTATCCAAAACCGCAGAGACTTTCCCTGGCGGCATAATCCCACACCATATCATGTCTGGATCTCGGAGGTAATGCTTCAGCAGACACAAGGCCCAAGAGTTGTCGACTTTTATAATCGCTGGATGAAAAGGCTGCCCACTCTAAAGAGTGTGGCAGAGGCTCCTCTTGAGGATCTTTTAAAGCTTTGGGAAGGCCTTGGTTACTATTCTCGCGTTCGCTCGATACATCATGCAGCAAAAGATATTGTAGAGCGCTTTAATGGGGCACTTCCTAATAACGCAGCAGATCTTTCTTCGATAAAAGGGCTTGGGCCCTACACAGTAGGAGCAATACTTGCTTTTGGGTTTCACCAAAAGCAGCCTGCAGTAGATGCAAATGTTGCCCGCGTGCTTGCTCGTTACTTTGCTCTTTCTGATGATATTTCAAAGGCTACAACACTTAAAAAATTTCGCGAGCTTACGCTTTCTGTTTTGCCAGATAATGACCCTCACATAGTAGCTGAGGCGCTCATTGAGCTTGGTGCTGTCATCTGCAAAAAAAGGCCAGAATGTACCCGATGCCCTTTAAAACAAGATTGCAAGGCGTTTAAAGAAGGGCTTCAGGAGAGTTTGCCTGTAAAATCTCTAAAGATTGCATATGAGACCCTCTATCGCGATGTGGCAGTTGTTATGCATGATGAACATTTGCTTGTACGCCAAGGTAAAAAAGGTATTGCCTGCAGCGGGCTTTACGAATTTCCCTATTTTGATGGGCCAGTTGCTGGAAGAGCGGGTGATGAACTAGGCTCTCTTTTGCAAAATGAATTGCAGCTCGATGCGAATTTTGAATACTGCCTCGATGATGAAAAACAGTCGTTTACCAAATATCGCGTAACGCTCTACCCGAAATTTTTTAGATCCCAATCTAAAACCGCCATTTTGGATCATGTGTGGGTGCATAAACATGATATTGGCGCACTCACATTTTCATCGGGCCATAAACGACTGCTTGATAATATCTTGGAGGAGAGCTAGTATGAAAAATCATCAACCATAAAAAGGAGAAAAATGATGCAAGCAGTAAATTATGTAAGTCGTACATTGCTTAACGCAGTTGTAGGTGTTCCTTCAAGTGTTGTCTATGCGGCAAAGCAAGCAGGAACCGCAGCAGTAGGTGTTGTAGGTTCAGTAGTGTCTGTTGTAACAGCTGGTACATTCAAAGGTTTGAACACAATAGCTGACTATACACAAGATGCTCCACATGTATTGCCGACAATTTACAAGGCAATTGCTCGCGTGGTAAACCCAAACTTTACAGTTACTCAAGAGCAAGGAAGAGCAGGTCTTCTTACAGATAGAATCGCAAGACCAATTATCGAAAAAGCAAAAGCGCAAGCTGAATCAGAAGCTGTTACAAGCCGTCACGTTGTTTCACGCGCTCTTTTTGTTGCAGGTACTGTAGCATCTGTTGCAACACGCGTTGCTGACTTGGCAATTGGCGTTGTAGCTGCTGCTGTTTCAATTGTGCCTTGCTTTGCAAGAGTTCAGGCTGTAAACACACTTGCAGTACGTCAGCTTTCATCACTTGGTGGTATTGTGCATGATGTTTGCGTAGGCTTCCGTGGTATTGTTAATCCACAGCAGTTTGTGTCAGTAAAGGAAGTGTAATTTAAGGTACTTGTAATAGGCGGTATGGCCGTTGTAGAGGGAGATAATGTATCCCTCTCGGCCTAAAAAAATGCCGCCTTTTAGAATGTAGCTTTTAAAAAAGGCAAAAAAGCCGTGAGAAATCGCCTTTGTAAGCGATGAGGTTTTTTTGCCTTTATTTTGTTCAGCAAAGAGCGTTGAGTAGCTCTGCATCTTAGCCAAAAAATCTGAAATTGAATTGTAGGGGTAGTGGTAGACTGGGCTCTTGAGCGCTCGTTTTGCTAGCCCATCTGTTTGTACTGATTCATGTACAAGCGCATCTGAGAATGCTGTTTTTGTGCGATTATACAGTCGTACGGGACAGTCGGGATACCAGCCGCAACCTTTAATAAACTTGCCGTTATAGTAATTATGGCGAGAAATGGTGTAGACATCATTTGGATCTAGCGCTAAGCCAAAAACCTCATCCACAAACTCTTTGGAGACTATTTCATCAGCA
Source organism: Verrucomicrobiota bacterium (assembly GCA_018239765.1). Taxonomy (GTDB): domain Bacteria; phylum Chlamydiota; class Chlamydiia; order Chlamydiales; family FEN-1388; genus SZAS-7. Next base: position 2,010 of record JAFEGT010000128.1, on the reverse strand, counting down.
TCAAGTGAGAGAATCCAGTCATGCTTTGCAAGGCTTGTTGCAAGGTTGTGAGAGGGGCCAAAGCCCAAGAAGGGGCTTGTATGCAGGGCTACATTAGAAAAACGTTTTGCAATAGACATTGTGTTGTCGGTAGAGCCTGTATCGAGCACAATCACTTCATCAAAACGTGCAAGTGCTTCTAGCACCTTTTCGATGTGTCGTTCGCCATTTTTTACTATAATCGTTATGCTAATCATTTTTATTCCAAAAGAAAGGACATAAGGGACTTAAACTTCGTCCTTTTGGTTCCTTTCATCATACAACAACTTTGTGAATAAACTCTATTCTGAAGCAAGAGCCCTCGCCAAGAATCGACTCCACAAAGATTCTTCCGCCATGTTTTTCGACGATGGTTTCAACAATAGAGAGCCCCAAGCCCGAACCGCCAATTTTTTTAGAATGCATGGCATTTACGCGATAGAAACGTTGGAATATGCGCTCAAGATGCTCCTCAGGAATGCCTGGGCCGTTATCTTGCACAGAAAGTTCAAGTGAATCTTCATGTTCACGAAGTGTGATGGTAATTTTGGGCGACTCTTTTGCATACTTGGCGGCATTATCAAGCAGGTTCATCACGGCAACTTCTAAAAGTGCCTCATCGCCATGTAGAACGTATTCGGCTCTTTCATCGTACACAAGTTCAACGGTTGCTGTTTTATGAACGGCAAGAACGGTACTTATGCAGCTTTTAGCAAGCTCTACGAGGTCACATGGGGCAACGCGCGATTCTAAAGCATTTTCAATGTCGGCTAAGGTGAGGAGGTTGCGGATTGTGCGCGTCATGCGCTCGCAGCTATGCATGATTTTTTCGGTGCTTGCTACAATAGTCTCTTCAGGTAGGTTTACATTGTCATGTAGCGTTTCTGCAAAGCCATGAATAATAGTAATGGGGGTTTTGAGTTCGTGAGAGGCATTAGCTATAAATTCCTTTTTCATTTCAAGAATTTTATAGTGAGCTGTAAGTTGGCTGCGTATCTGGTCAGAAAGTGAGTTTAGGGTATTAGCGAGCTGGCCAAAATCATCACTAGGATCGGCATTAAGCTCAATTTTTGGTACATCCTTGGCCTTTCCCTCCTGGTAGGGTTTGATAGCATCGATAATCTGCCCTATTGGCTTTGTGAGCCTGTGGAGTAAAAAACCAGCCATCGAGCTAAAGAGGATGAGCACAACCGATGAAAAGATAATAAAACCAAGTTCAAAGTTGTCTCTAAGCTCTTGCGTATAGCGGTAGGGGAAAGCAACACGCAGTACGTAGGTCTTACCCCCAAGGGTAAAGCTCTTTGCCATGTAGATTAGCTTCTGCGCGAGGATTTCTGAGTGCTCCTCTGCATAGCCCGTACCCATGGCAAGCGCCTGTTCTACCTCTTTATGGGAGGTAAATTGAAAGGGGAAGAAGAGCGGGCGCATCAGATGCTTTGTGTGGGAGTCGTAAAGAAGTTTTTGATCGCTATCTAACAGTGCAATTCTAAAAAATATATAGTGTTTTCGTTCTTTGATAATGCTTACAAGCTCATCGCTATCTTTTGCTATTTTGAGACTGTCGAGCAGCTCATCTGCGCGATTGTTAAGCGAACAGTAAACAATTTTTTGCACAGAAAGTGCTACAAAAGGGAACATTGCCGCCAAGAAGGCGATAAGAAGGGCAATGTAGCTTAAAAAGAACTTCTGGCGGAAGCTGCGGACGGCAAAGCTCTTAAAGTTCATGCAGACACCCGTGATGTGGGTAACAATCTTAACGATAAGAAGGATGAAACGATAAGAACGATAAAAACAAAGAAAGAATTAAAAAAATAAAAGTATTTTTTCTTCATCGTTATTATCATTTTATCATTTTTATCGTTGAGATTATAACAAGGAATCTCTGAGTGGCGCTGTGAGGAAATCGCGATCTGCATTTGGAAAGTTTTGCAAAAAATGTGAGTCTTGATGGATTTGAACCATCGACCCCCTCATTAAAAGTGAGGTGCTCTA
>JAFEGT010000127.1:17657-19550 GCA_018239765.1 Verrucomicrobiota bacterium | reverse complement strand
ACCCCTGCTCCACCCCGCGTCAAATCATACCACTATACTACACCCTGGCCTACTTTATTGCAACCAGATAATTCCAGATTGTGTTGCGAGTGCGCATTGTGGCTCCACGAAGCTCTTTAACCATCTCAAGTGACTGTTTGCCAAGCTGTTGTCTAAGGGCAGAATCAGCGAGGAGTTTTTCGATGGTGGGGCCAACTTCTGTGGAACTTACCTGTAAAATAGCGTTATAGTACTTGGCACATTCAATAAGCTGTGGTTGAGAATACATGTAAGGGCCTGTGAGCACTGGTATGCCGAAGGCTTGAGGCTCCATAATATTGTGTCCGCCCACTTTATCGGTAAAACTGCCCGCTACAATGGCAATATCTGCCAGCTGGTAGCACTTACGCAAAATGCCCATAGCGTCTATTAAATAGGCCTGAGGGTTAGCGTGGATAGATCCTTTTGTCCAGCTTCCATAGCTAAGACCATGTTTTTCGAGAATTTGGGCTACCGCTTCAAAGCGCTCAGGATGCCTTGGGGCAATAATCACTTTAAGTGTAGGGTGTGAAGTGAGTATGGGTGTTAGCTGAGAAAGAAGAAGCTCTTCTTCTGGATCATGGGTAGAGCCTATTACCAGTACAGTATCTCCTGGGGCTATATGAAGAGTTTTTCTGAGCTCAGCAAGTTCAGATTCTGATATCGCTGTGGGTAGGGAATCTACCTTTAGGTTGCCTGTAACAACGATTTTAGCGGGATCAATGCCCATTGCTAAAAATCGCTCTTTGTAAAGTTCGCTCTGCACGCATACAATATCGATTAAGGCAAAGAGCCGCTTTGTAAATGAACGAAATTGGCAAAAGCGCTTGGCTGAGGTTTCTGAGACCTTGCCATTGATTACGGCAATGTTTGCGCCATGCTTTTTGGCCTCTTTTAGGAAGCGATACCAAAAGTCGCCTTCAGTCAGAATCACCATATCAGGTTTTACCTGCTTAAAAATATGATGTACACATAGGTGGAAATCAAAGGGAAGGTAGACATGGTAATCGGCGCTTGTGATCGTTTTTTTCGCTTCAGCGTGGCCAGTCTCTGAGACAGATGACACAATAATTGTAGCATCTGGGAGCTCTGATTTAATCTGCTTTATAAGCGGGTTTGCGGCGTGGCACTCCCCTACCGATACGGCATGCACCCAGATAATGGGGCCATCATTTTTTCGGTTGATATGTGGAAAGTCAAACCCAACTCTTTTTAAAAAGTTTGTTTTATGCTTGCCATATCGTATGTATTCGTAAAGTGCTTTGGGTAGAGCCGCCAAAAACAGCAAAAACAGCACCACTTCATACATGATAGAAAAGAGCATAATGTAACCCTAAAATAATGAGCCAGTCTATCATAACTTCAAATACAGAACAAGATAAGCAGGATCGCAGGCGGCAGGATGAACAGGATGGGTACAATCTCAACGATAGGAAAGATACAACGATAGAAACGATAAAAATACAAAATTATCATTTTTATCGTTATATCGTTTTAATCGTTGGCCTGATTTCATCCATCTTGCCTATCCTGCCGCTGCAAGCGATCCTGCGCATCTTGTTATTTTTTTATTTGTCATTAGCCTGATGCGTATACCTGCACATCCTGTCAGTTTTAGGGAAAAATCTGCTTGCCGCCAAGAAATGTCCTACAACACTCTCCCCTCTCATCCAGGATGGTGAGGTCGGCATCGTAGCCTTCAAGAAGCTGCCCCTTGGTTGTAAGCCCAAGAAGTTCGGCGGGGCGCTGTGTGGCGGCTTTAACGGCATAGTGAAAGCTACAAGTTGTCTGCTTGTGCAGCAGGTTTACTGCATCAAGGAGCGTGCAGCTAGACCCTGCTATGGTGTCTGTGCCGGAAAGTACTTTTTTGCCACT
>JAFEGT010000127.1:8002-17633 GCA_018239765.1 Verrucomicrobiota bacterium | reverse complement strand
GGATAGGCGTTATAGGCCATGGCAACAGTGTCGGGGTGGAGATGCACGCCGTCAACAATGAGTGAATAGCTTAGCTTTTTTTGCCCAAGGACGTATCCAATAATACCAGGAGAGCGCTGATGAAACTGCTGCATCGCATTAAACAGGTGTGTGGCATGCGTAAGGCCATGCAGTTTTGCGTTGTTTACTTCGTCAAAGGTAGCTTCTGTGTGCCCGCACGCCACCACAATACCCTTTGAAGTAAGAAACTCAATAAATTCAGTGCTGTTTTTGCTCTCTGGTGCCACTGTTACCATTTTAACTACGTTAGGGTCGATATGCTCTTTCCAGAATTCTACATCGCATGTCTCAGAAATAGCGTTAAAGGGATGTGCGCCGCGCTTATGGGGGTTAAGATGAGGGCCTTCAAGATGCAGTCCAAGGCATGTAGCGCTTTTATGAAAGCTCTTAAAAATTTCGCGATATCGCCTGAGCGGCTGGCTTATAATTGTAGCTAAAAAGCTTGTGACGCCATTGGCAGCAAGAAGACGTGAACTTGATTCAAGATCATCAAGGCTTGTCGTAAAGTCATGACCCTGGATGCCATTTACCTGTAGGTCAATAAGACCTGGGCAGAGGAAAAATTCTTGGCAGTCATATACCTTCTCAGCGGGTTCTGCTGCAACAATCTTGCCATTTTTTACGTATAATTCACCTGGAACAAAGCCCTCAGGTTGAAATATTTGTGCATTCTTAAAGCAGATGGTCATACATTTCGGTATATCAAAATAGTGAATTTACGAGTAAAAATCTTGATCTTAATCTTGATCTTGGTCTTAATCTAGTTCAGTTCAAATTCGACAGATTAAGATTAAGATCAAGATCAAGATTAAGATAGCTAAGGACACTGCGAATGACACTACTTAAAGAACGCCTAACCGCCGAAGATGGGCTCTACCTACTCACAAAAGAAGATCTACACGTTGTTCAGGAGCTCGCTAATCAAAAGCGTAAAGCCCGCGTTGGCGATATTGTCTACTACGCTTCCACGATGCATATCAACCCCACAAACCTTTGTGAGCTTAATTGTCCCCTCTGTTCGTTTTATGCAAAACCCGGTTGGAAGAAGGCATGGTTTTTAACGCCTGAAGAGATCGAAGCAAAAATTCGCGAAAATCTTCACAAAGGCCTTACCGAAATTCACGTTGTGGGTGGTCTCTGGAGAGACTGCGACCTTGACTACTACAAAGAGCTCTTTACACGCATAAAATCGATAGATCAAAACCTGCACATTAAGGCCCTCACACCTGTTGAGTATGACTTTTTAGCCAAACTGCATGACATTTCTGTAGAAGAGGTGTTTGACCGCATGATGTCATGGGGGCTTGGATCACTTCCTGGAGGCGGTGCCGAGATTTTAACGGAAGAGATACGTAAAAAAATTGCCCCAGGTAAAATTACCTCCGATCGCTACCTGGAAATCCACAAAATAGCCCACAGAAAAGGGCTGCGCTCCAACATCACAATGCTCTTTGGCCATATTGAGGAGCCTGAAGACATCATCACACACCTTATGAAGGTGCGAGAGGTGCAAGATGAAACGGGCGGCTTTCAGACCTTTATACCGCTTAAATTTCACGTGGAAAACAACACGTTAGGAAAAAGGCAGGATCGACTTAAGCCTAAAGATGTTAGGCGCATTTATGCCGTAAGCCGGCTTATGCTTGATAATGTACGCAATATAAAAGTGCTCTGGAATTACGTTGGTCTCGATGAAGCCAAGGAAATTCTTGAATGGGGCGCAAATGATATAGCTGCAACCACTTTGGATGAAAAAATTATTAAAATGGCAGGCGGAACCACTCTGCAAATGACAGATGAATTATTAGAAAATACAATTTCTTCAATAGGACGTATACCCAAAAAAATTCATTCCGGGTATGATTATTGCAAAGACGATTGCTTGAGCTAAATTAATGATAAAAATCGGTGCGCTGTCGTTCATAAACGCTTTGCCTTTTTTCAATCCCTTCATTGAAAAGCGCATCCCCTTCTCCGGTCTTTTTCTCTTTGGAACTCCCTCGCAGATTAATAAACAGCTCCAGGAAGGCACAATAGACATTGGCCTTATCTCAAGTGCAACGTTTATCCAAAATCGTGAACAGTATGTGCTTCTTACAAACCTGGGCATTGGGGCAACAAGCTCTATAAAAACCGTTACGCTATTTAGCAATGTTGAGGTTGATAAGCTCAATGGCAAAACAATTGCCGTAACGGATTCTGCTTCTACCTCTGTCATGCTTTTAAAAGTGCTTTGTACCCACTTTTGGCATGTTACACCTAAGTTTGTAGAACTGCCACCACAGAAGGATCCACGCACACTGCTTGAAAGTTATGATGCGGTGCTTGTAATTGGCGACGACTGCCTCACAGAGACTATTAAGCCAGCCTTACACCAGTATGACTTAGCTGAAGAGTGGTTTAAGTACACAAAAAAGCCTTTTGTCTTTGCGGTTTTTGCCACCAGAGTTGATGCCTGGATGGACTGGCCAGATGAGGTGCGCGAGTTTCACCAAAAGCTGATTACTGCCTACGACTACTCCACGGCAAATTTTTCTGAGACCCTCGAGTCCGCAAAGGAAAAAACGGGACTATCTATAGATAATCTTCAAGACTACTACAAACGGCTCGATTACTATCTCGATTCAAACCACTTTCAGGGGCTTGAGCAGTTTGCCGCACTCTATGCAAAGTGTCCAAAAAAATGAGTAACTACACCAAAACAGAGCCCTCAACAATTCGTGCCCTGTTTGATAGCATAGCTCCACGCTATGATCTTGGTAATGCCCTTATGTCGGGGATGCTTCATAAGCTCTGGAATAATCGGCTTGTTAGCTTTGCATGTAAAAGTAGCCCAAAAAATGTGCTCGACCTTTGCTCAGGTACTGGCGAAATTGCCTGCATGATGCAGAAAAGGCTACCAGCTCACTATACCCTTGTTGATTTTTCTGAAGAGATGCTGGCTATAGCTCAAAAACGGCTACCAGATGCTGCCATATATCAGGCCGATGTTGAACAGCTTCCGCTACAAGATGCAAGCTTTGATGTTGCTACCTGTGCGTATGGTATACGCAATGTCCGTAATCGGGAAAAGGCGTTTAGTGAGCTTTATCGCGTTATGAAGCCAGGAGGTTCAGTAGCTATTCTTGAGCTTACGCGTCCTAAACAAAAAATTCTTTCAAGGTTGCATGCACTCTATCTTACGACCATGGTGCCTCTTATAGGAAAGCTGCTTACCTCAAATCAAGATGCATACAGATACCTCTGCAACAGCATACACAGCTTTGTGGCGCCAGAATTACTTGTTCAGGAGCTTGAAAAGTCAGGTTTTACAGACATTAAGGTAAAACCAGAAACATTTGGCATTGCAACACTCTTTACAGCGAAAAAAGCATAAGAGAAATTATGAATGAAATTATATTAGGATCACATTCACCGCGCCGTGTCGAAATAATGAACTACTTTTCGCTCCCCTTTCGCCAAGTTGCTTCGCACTTTGATGAGGATAGCATTCCATATGCGGGAGATGCCAAAAAATTGGCGCGAGAGCTTGCTCTTGGTAAGATTAAGGTGCTGGCAAATGAATATCCTAACGATACAATCATTACAGCAGACACCGTTGTTGCTATTGATGGTATGTCATTAGGTAAGCCCAGTAACGAAGCTGAGTCTCGAGATATGCTTGTAAGACTTTCTGGAAGGTGGCATTCAGTGATCACAGCTGTAGCGAGTTATAGAGATGGCAAGTTTTTTTGCTTTGACGAAGAGACTAGGGTGCTTTGCAATAATGCCACACCAGACGAAATACATCGCTACATGACCATCCATGCGCTTTATGATAAAGCTGGTGGCTATGCCATACAAAAAAGCGGCTCAATTTTGGTGCAGAGGATAGATGGCTGCTACTATAACGTGCTTGGCCTGCCGATAAACACGTTAAGAGTTGCCCTCAAAGAGGTTGGCATTGATCTTTGGGACTATATAAAAGAGTTAGCATGAAACGACTGGCACTATTTCTGCTTGCGACATCGTGTGCAGCCCCTCCTCGAGCAGTGGAAGAGCATAATCTGCCTATTATGCCGAAGCAAGATAGTCAGTCGCTTGCAAAAAATAGAGTCTCCCACCTTCTCTACATGATACAATCTGGTAAGGTTGAAGAAGCCATCGACGTGCTTTTGACGATGAGACAGGATGATCCCTACCTGCTCCACGATGACACGCTCGAAAAGCTTGGTCTTGCACTCCTTGAACAGGGCTCTAAAAGTAGAAGTCCTGAAGATCTTGTCACCTGCCTCTATGGGGTAGGAATTTCGCAGGATGAGCGCAGCTTGCACATTGCAGAAAAGGCGCTTGCCTTTGACGATCCACAGCTACAGCTTGTGGCGGTGTCGGTGATTGCTTCTTTTGACACCGACCATGCCTGTGAACTTCTTGAGCGAGCGATGAAGTCAAACTACATCTTTGTGCGCCTTGAATCTGCCTACTGGCTTGCCCTAAAACGATCTAGAAATGCGCATGGGCAGCTTGTGTCGCTGATGTCTAAGCTTGACCCTGAGCTGCATGAGCTCTTTGGCAGGCTTTATGCTATGGATGCAAGCCCTGGATCTCTTGTCGAGCTTAAAAAGCTGCTCTACGATCAAAATGAACGTGTGCGTAAAGAGGCTATTTTAGCGATTGCCCACACTGGTAGAGATGACTTTATAGAAGATATACGCCTACTTGCAAAAGAGCCTGCTGTCATGCAGCAGGAAGCTGCCGTTTTTGCTTTGGGGGTATTTAGAGATGAGGCATCACGGCCGCTCCTGGAGAGACTTTCTGCATCCCCTACAATTCGTCTTGCTGCCCTAAAGGCACTTTACGCCTTAGGATCAGATAGAGCGCTATCTGAGATTATTCAAGAGGCAGCTCGCGGCAATCTTTTTGCTATACGTCTCTTAGGTGAGCTTGACTGCGATGAAAATGTACTGGCTAGCCTCATTTCTCATAAAGATATAAACATACGTGTAAATGCAGCTTTAGCTCTTCTTGACAGGCGCGATTCAAGAGCGTTAGATGGGCTTGCAGATGTGCTGCTTGACACACATGCCGATTATACCTTTCAGCCGATTCAGTCTCATGGTGGCTCGCTAAGTGCATGGAAGGTAACTTCGAGCTCAAGTCAGGCGCTCGAAAAAAATCCCGAGCTTTTTGAGATTTCACTACGCATGCGCGAACAGGTGCTTATGGCAACGGTTGAGCTTTCGGAGGATGACTTTTTTGAAGTAGCCGAAGCTATCTTTACCTGCAATCAGTATGACCTTGTGCCGCTTACGGTGCGGCTACTTGAAAACTTACGTTCAGAACGAGCAATCCAGCTTCTTAAGCGTCAGGAACAGCGGCTCGGCGCACCCTATATTCGTGCCTGGTGCTGTTTAGGGCTCTATCGCATGCATCAGGATGGTCCCTACGCTGAAAGCGTGAGGAAGTTTGTTGAGAAGTATGACGATAAAGAGATCTTTAAGGCAAGGCCAGTGCTGCCATGGAAGCTTAGGCAGGATGAGACGCGCTATCAGCTTACGCTTGCTGAGTCTTGTGCCCTCTTGATTGAATCGTATGAAGCACTGGCCATGCATCAGGACCAAAAGGGCATGGAAGTGCTGCTTAAATCGATCCGCAATGGCAACAAAAGCAACCGTTACACCCTTGCCGGCCTTCTGATGCGTTCCTCTGTTTAACAGTAGGTTTAATTATTGTATAAATAGAGGTCCTATCATATGCTCTTCACTTATGGAACAGAAATTTTCTAAAAAATCATTTATTGCGGCTTCATTAGGTACCCTCATAGAATACTATGACTATGCGGTGCTTATGATTTTTATGCCTATCATCTCCCCAATCTTTTTTCCTGCAGCTTCTGCCTATGAATCCCTCGTAAAAGGGTTTTATACAATCCTCATAGCCATGATTGCACGACCATTAGGTGCAATCTTTTTTGGCCACTTGGGCGATAAGATTGGAAGAAGATATGCGCTCCTCTGTTCGGTATATGGTATTGCTGTTGCGACAATTTTGATGGGCGTTACACCGTCGTATGCTCAGGTAGGCATATGGGGCGGCATAATGCTTACCTTCACAAAAGCTGTGCAGGTCTTTTGTTTTGCTGGAGAATATAATGGCGCTGGCATTTACGTCGTAGAACTTGCTCGAAATAAGCGAGAAGGCTTTATTGGAAGCATCCTTACAGCTACGATGATCGTCGGTAGTCTTATTGCGACACTTATTGGCTATTTGATTCTGCAGGAGGGAATGCCTTCCTGGAGCTGGAGAGCGGCGATTATTATGGGTGGTGTGGTAGGAATTATCGCTATTTCATCTCGAAAGACACTTGTTGAATCACCAAATTTTCAAAGTGCAGATACCAAGAAAGAAACTCTTAAGGCACTTATCACGGGCTATCCATACCAAATGCTTGCCGGTATCTTTTTAGGTGGTTTTGCAACAGTGCCCTTTACTACAGTGCTTACATTTATTAATCCGGTGCTCATCACCAAAAATATTGTAGAGTCAAAAAGTGTAATGCTGATTCAGGCACTTATCCTTGTTGTAGAAATTATAACGTTGGTCGTGGCTGGACGTCTTGCAGACCGTAAAACACCACAAAAGGTGATGAATAGTGCCGCTGGTTTGTTGGCGCTTTTTTCTCTACCCATGCTACTGCTTGTAGATCAAGCCTCAGTAGGATGTATTATCGCAGCTGAGGCGTTCTTTATTATGGTGAATGCACTTCTTCTCGGCCCATCAAACGCCTATCTAAAAAATCTCTTTCCCATGCAGTTTCGTTATCGTGGCGCATCGCTTAGCTTTACGCTAGGGCTTTCAATTTTTGGCGGGCTTACTCCGATAGTTGAAAACTATCTCTTTAGCACGACGCATGCCTTTTACGGTATTGCGCCTTGGCTTATCTTTACGGCACTGGGCACGCTGTTATCTATCCGACTTGCCAATAAGCACTCCTTGCCCGTGCCCTTGCCCGTGCCCGTGCCCTAATTATTTCATTCCTCATTCTATGCAAGGCTTTGTGAGGGCATTTCTAATTCTTCATTAAAAGTGGGCAAGGGCAAGGACAAGGGCAGGGGTATAAAAAAAGCTCTGCTCCCTGACTATTCACCGCGAGTCAAAGGAGGTGCAGAAAAGCATCTCCAAATGAGAGCGTGTCTCGAAGAACGAGATCAGGAGCAGAGCGACTTTTGTTAGACCTTCTGGGCTTAAATTGCTCATCAGGTCTAACTATATTAAGCGCCTTTTCTATTTAAAAAGCAACTTATTTTTTGAAGTGTGTTGTTTTGACTATTTGAATTTCGCCAAACAGTCTCTCAAGTATCGCTCGGGCATCTTTACCCTCTTTTGCGAGCTTCTGCATCTCCTGAACAGGCGCCATGCTCTCTCCTGCTGAAAACCAGCGTACTGAGACGAGGTCATCAGAGCCCATTTTCTTCATAACCATGTCGCGAGATGTCTTAAGAGCATGATCAAAAGCATCGTCATGACGCTCAAGAGCTGCACCCTTATAGCCTACGTTGCTTGCCTTTACATCCCAGTACTGGTTATTAGCGATGGCGAGCCAATAAAGGGCTTCTGTACGAAGAGCTATTGAAAGAGCAGCAAGAGCTTCTTCTTCGGTAATATCCGATGGTACATGTGTGCTGAGCATAGAGCGCACAAACTCTTCAAGCGAAACTTCGTTAACGCCGCCAAGTGTGCCCTTAATCTGGTAAAGATAGGCCATGCCGCGATATTCGGTGCCGCCCACAAGAAGTGTCGTTGCTGGTCTATCTGGCACTAAAAGCACCTGATAGATGCCTGGAAACTCTTGGCCCCACTTAATACCATCTACTGTTGGATACATGTAGTAGCTAGAACTTGCATAGGCGCTATCGAGCTTTTTACCGGTACGTGGGTCAAAGACGTTGTAGGCGCCTTTTACTTCAACTTGCGCACCATCAGTGTCGCTCATCAGCTGTATACGAATGGTTGGGCCATCAAAGCGCTCTCTAAGCTCGTCAAGTACGATTTGGCCTTCTTTGGTAATATCGGCGGATATCGTGCAGCTTAGGGCTAAAAGAAATGATAAAAGTAGTTTTCGCATGGTTATGTTATACCTCCGTATGTGCTTTGGGGACTGTTTTTCCCAGATGTTGGTATGCAAGGCTTGTAGCTTCTCGCCCTCGTGGCGTGCGCTTTATAAGTCCTTGCAGAATTAAAAATGGCTCGTGAACTTCTTCTAAAGTGTGTGGCTCTTCGCCAACCGCAACGGCAAGCGTCTGTATGCCTACAGGGCCGCCTTGATAATGGTCGATTAAAACTGATAGGATTTTGCTGTCCATCTCATCAAGGCCGCGCTCATCGATGGAAATCATCCTCAGGGCGTCTTGCGTGATTTTTTTGGAAAGCTTGCCTTGAGCTTTGATTTGCGCATAGTCTCTCACCCACTTGAGCAAGCTATTAGCAATTCTTGGTGTGCCTCTTGACCTCGTGGCAATTTCCGCTAAACTTTCGCTATCGGCTGTAATATTGAGTATTTTGCTTGAGCGATCAAGTATCTGCTCGATAACTTTAGGTGTGTAGTAGTCAAGGCGCATGCTTGAAGCAAAACGGGAGCGTAGCGGGCTTGAAAGTAGCCCCAAACGTGTTGTAGCCCCAACGAGGGTAAATTTGTTAAGCTTTACCTTTACGCTTCGTGCTGAGGTGCCAGAATCGATTACAAGATCGAGTGCAAAGTCTTCCATAGCAGGATAGAGATACTCTTCGATGGTTCGGTTCAGGGCATGAATTTCATCGATAAAGAGCACATCGCCCTCTTTGAGCTTAGTAAGAATGCCGGCTAAATCCCCTGCTTTTTCAATAACGGGTCCCGATGTAATGACGATGCTTGATCCCATGCTTTGAGCGATAATATGTGAAAGCGTGGTTTTGCCAAGACCTGGCGGGCCGCAAAAAAGCACATGCCCTAGTGGTTCCGATCTGGCCTTTGCAGCTTCAATCAACACACTCATCTGGTCGCGCACATTGTCTTGACCGATAAAGTGATCAAGTTGCTGCGGACGAAGGGGTACTTCATATGCGGCATCGCGCTTACAAAAAGATGATTCAATAAAACGATCGGTCACTACATTACCTTTCTCAAAGGTTTGCATCAAACATATAACATCTCGGAAATGATCACAAGTTGAGTTTATTCCATGCTTTTGATAGATTCGAAAGCAGCACAACAATGAGGCACGTTTATGAGCGGATTCATTCCCGGTTTGACAGAAGAAATTTCCAACGCTTGGAACTGGCTTACAGGTGCTTCTAAACAGGCTTCAGAATCTGAAGAAAAAGAGGCTATATCCCTTCCAAAAGAGCCTCTGGACGAAAGTGAAGTTTCTGAATCGATTCCAATTCAAAAGCACGAAAATTGGGAAAAATACTCCCTTGCACATGCGTTGATGACCTTCATTAACATTGAAGCTATGCACAAATTAGAAAAGCGTGCGCAGCCATCAAGCATCAAAGCAAAAGAGGCCTACGAAAAAAGCACGCAGCTTAACAATCTTTTGCAGACCATCAATAC
>JAFEGT010000127.1:0-7949 GCA_018239765.1 Verrucomicrobiota bacterium | reverse complement strand
GCGGTTAGTAATGGCGTAAAGCTAGAGCTAAAAAAAGAATACACCAAAGATGAGCGCGATAGCCTCATTACCAACATCAAAACAAGAACCAATACCATTGATGTTGACCTCAAAATGGCAATGAATGAAATGACTGAGGCTGTAAACCAGCGCAACACACTTTGGCAAGAGCTTAAGTCATGCTGGGATAGGATTGCTGAAGCTGTTCGCAAATTTATACAGGCAATATCAGGAAGATAGTATGCAACAACAATCGGATGCTACAGAACTTCTTCTTCATCACTACGCCTACAGCTGCTATAACCAGGGGCAATGGCAAAAGGCAACATTTGCCTTTAGGCAGCTTGTGGAGCTTTTTCCTACTAAGGGAAATTATTGGTATGGTCTAGGTGCGAGTAGTATGCTTCGCGGCAATGACGAAGATGCGGCACATGCCTTTCAGATCGCCTGCATGTATCAGGAAAATGACCCAAGACCCTATGCACACTGGGCAGAATGTTCTGCACGTCTTGGAAGAACGGATATTGCAAAAACAGCAATTGCTCATGCTGAAAAGATGGCACAATCAGAAGAATTTGCTTCGTTTTTAGGGCAAGTTCAGGTAATAAAAGAGAGAATAGTAGAGGTTTCGTATGCCAGACATTAACGAGTTACGAAGACAGGAAAAGATAGCAGCTGCGTTTTCAATTCCGGCAGCGTCATATTTTGCGCGCCCTGCAGAGGTTTCGAATCATAGCTCATCTGATTCCATCTCAAAATCATCTGTGAGCGAGGTTTCTGCCAAAAGGTCGATTCCTGTTCTTGACGCACCAGAGGACGCGGGATCCGATATTTTGAAATTGGGCATACAGGGCCTTGATGACCTTCTACACGCCCTCTATTTAGCAAGTGAAGAGGTGCTTACAGATCGCCTCGCAATTAACCGTACGTTTCTTGAGTCTGAGCGCAAAATATCTGATGAGATCGAAAAAGAGCGCATGGAAGCGATTAAAAAAGATATCGCCGACAGCAAAAACGTCAGTGCATGGAACACGCTTGAAAAATCACTTTCAGCCTTAGGTCTTATTGCGGCAGGTATTGCTACACTTGGCGCAGGAGCTGCCCTTATGGGTACAGCGGCTATTGGTACGGGCGTATTGCTTCTTATCGACCGCTTCCTCGATGATGCGGCAAATAAGACGGTAGCTGCTTGGGTGGCTCGCGGTGATCAGGAAGATGAACTACGCTGGAGAGAGCGTCTGCACTTTTTATGTGCGGCAACCTCCTTTGCTTTAAGTGTAGGCCTTGCTCCACAAGCTGCAATACGATTTGGCATGTCTGCGGCAAAAGCGTCAGTTACTGGAGTAAAGACCTTTTATGAGTGGCGTGCAAATAACAAACGCGCCTTTATGCTTGAGCTTGAAGCTGCAAGCAACCTTTCACAAAAGAATATAAATCGCATAATAAGCGATATGCAGCTTGGTTGTAGCGATCTCTATCGTCTACACGACATTATGCACAAAGTACAAGAGAGAGAACGTTCCGTGGGATCCGCAATGCTTTCGATCCCAGGAAGGTAATATTATTTAAGAGGTTTTATATGACAGAAGTAAAAGCAGTACAGAATCAACCAATCGACTTTGAACAGATTGAACGCGACTTAGCAAAAATGCTTATTCAGGTTGTTTGCGATCGCTCAAACAGTTTTTCTATCCTAAGCGACAAGATGCGTAAAGAGTGGTCACGTCAAGTGAAGGAGCTTGTTTCATTCTATGACTGGAAACAAAACCCAAAGCTTGCTGGCTTTGCTATTCTTCAGGTGGGTGTGAGTACGCTTGGAGTCGCGCATGCACTTGAAGGCGATGCCGTTCTTAAGTCATGGGAAATGAGAGATAAAATTGTAACTGCCGTAAAAGAATTCTTTATGACCGGCGACACAGGCAAGCGCACAGAAATTGAAGCAAAGCGTGATAGCGCGCGTATGTCGCACGAAAGTTCCGATCGCGAGCAGCAGTCTCTTATGCAACAGCTAAGTGATTGCATGCGCAAGCTTGATGATGCGCAGCGCAAAAATGCTGATAGCCAACTCAGCATGGCTCGTAACGGGTAAGATCAACGATCACCTAAAGTATTCGTGCCCGCGCCCGTGCCCGTGCGCGGGCACGATTTTTTTTATTTAATCCTAAAAACATCGGGCACGGGCACGGGCACGCACACGGGCACGTTTTTCACTCAATACTCTGAATATACGCCGTAGTAGTACCCCAAGCAAACTCCACCTCAAGAGTCTCCTTCACCACAATGATATCATGTTTCGTATAGGCAGTAAGCGGATAGCTTATTGTGATGATCTTTGTACCCGGACGTAGCTTCTCAAGCCTCTCAGTAAGCGCCATGATTGTCTCGTCAGGCAAGGCAGAACCAAAAAGGTAGATCCAGCTTGCGTCCTGTATATCCGCTTCGAGTATATCCTGAGTGCGAAATTGGACATTTTCTACGTTATAGAGCTTTTGGATGCGTTTGGCGCTCTCTACAAACTGTGGAATGTACTCTATCCCCACCGTTTTAAAGCCTTTGTAGAGCGCAAGCCAAAAGCAGGCTCTTCCCCTGCCTGAGCCAAGTTCATACACCACATCGTCCTGTTTGATTGGACAGCGCGCTATAATGTCATCGAGCGTCTTTAGCGGGGTTTCGCCGTAGGGTTCAGAGTCTTTATATTGCCGCCCAATTGTGTAGGGACTTTTAAAAAAGTAACTTAGCAAAACCGTAAGGTCAACCAGCGCAAACTTTGGCTTTTTCAACCAGTAGCGCCAGATCGTGCGCAACAGATCTTTGGCATTAAAGTAGCGTACCCAAAGAAAGGTCTTCATGAAACAAGCCTAAGTGGAGTGCCCATTTGTGAGAGGCGCTTTTTAAATTGTGTTCGCGTTGCAATCCCCTCGTTTTCAATACTATAACTTCCTATTTGCTTTTGAAGATCAATAATCATGTGCTCGATAGTGCCCAGCGGGCTTAGGCGCGATAGCGTAAGCGTTTTATTGTGCGTGTGCAGCATGTAGGCACCGTGTGGGCACGATTTCATCAGCCCCTCGAGCTTTTTTTCTATAGTTTCAAGACTTAAAAGTGGCGCTCGTGCTGCACCATGATTGTGAAGCCAGCCTGAAATGTCCTGAAGTTGGCTGAGAGGAATATAGGAGGGCTTTAAATGAAAGTAGGGGTCATCTACAGGATGGGATGTACATTCCCCTTCGCTTGAAAAGAGTAAAAATTCAAGCCCTTTTTCTCCCTTATGAAAATTAAAAGTAGCCTTAAACCCCAAAGCCTTAAGCTCTGGTAGTGTGGCATGAAACGCCTCAAGGGTTAATTCCTTCGAAATTGGAAGTAAAAACCCTTTTCTTTGAAGGTCTCTAACAATTTTTTCAATTTTTGGATCTACTGAAGTCTCTGTGACAGTTGTTGGTTTTTGAAAAATTGTTTTTATTAATTTGACTATCATGTTCTACCATTTGATTGATTTTTTTGTGCCGATCGATCATCATATTCCATTTTAGCTGGGACTTTTACATTATGCAACAAGAGAAACAATTAGACTTCTATAAGGTTAATCGCCAGACAGTAGTTGATGCCCTTGGTAAGAGCACACTTATTGACTGCCTTGACCGCATGCTGCTTATCCGCAACTTCGAAACTCGAGCTGAAGCGGCCTATCAGCAAGGCCACATTGGCGGCTTTTTTCACTCTTATGTGGGACAAGAAGCAATTCAAACCTCTTGTTTACAGGCTGTTGGCCTAAACAACTGGTTTGTTACTACCTATCGCTGCCACGCCTTAGCACTTTTGCTTGGTGTCTCCCCTCGAGACATTATGGCAGAGCTCTTCGGT
The DNA here is from genome assembly GCA_018239765.1 of Verrucomicrobiota bacterium. Taxonomy (GTDB): domain Bacteria; phylum Chlamydiota; class Chlamydiia; order Chlamydiales; family FEN-1388; genus SZAS-7. The sequence goes on along the minus strand of JAFEGT010000127.1, from coordinate 4,088 downwards.
AAAGCAACCGGTAATGCAAAAGGCCGCGGAGGCTCTATGCACCTCTATCACGATCGTCTTTTGGGCGGCTTTGGTATTGTAGGTGGTCACCTTCCTATCGCAACAGGTGCCGGCTTTAGCTGTAAGTATCTCAATAAGAAGGATGAAATTGCCCTCTGCTTTTTTGGTGACGGTGCCATCCCGCAAGGTACACTCCATGAGTCGCTCAACATGGCAGCGCTCTGGAAAGTGCCCTGCATGTATGTGGTAGAAAATAACCAGTGGAGCATGGGAACACACATCTCCCGCGGTGTAGCAAACTTTGAACATATTACCCAGTATCTTGCTAAAGCGTACGGTATTTCGCACTATCGCCTAGATGGTATGGATTTCTTTAACTGCTATGGCGGTTTTCTCGTCGCGCATAAAGAGATTCTTACAACTGGTAAGCCTGTCTTTATCGAATGTATCGGTGAGCGCTTCCGCGGTCACTCAATATCAGACCCAGGCCTTTACAGAACCAAAGAGCATCTTAAAGAGCGTATGGAGCGCGATCCTATTATTCTCATGCGCAATGAGCTTATTGAGAGAAAAATGCTTACAGAAGAAGAATTTAAGGCGATGGACAAAAAGAACCGAGAGCTTGTTGTTGACGCTCTCGAATATGCCGAATCGAGCCCATGGCCAGATGTTAGCACATTAGAACAAGAAGTATTTGCACCATAGGATATACAACATGCAGCTTATAGAAATGCGAGAAGCAATCCGTCAGGCTATTGACGAAGAGATGACACGTGACAGCACAGTGTTTATTATGGGCGAAGAGGTGGCAGAGTATAATGGCGCCTACAAAGTTACCAAAGGTATGCTGGATAAATATGGTCCTACTCGAGTAATCGACACGCCAATTTCTGAAAACGGCTTTGCCGGTATTGGCGTTGGTGCAGCTATGACAGGCCTTAGACCCATTGTTGAGTTTATGAGCTTTAACTTTTCCTTTGTGGCAGCAGACCAAATTATCTCCCACGCCTGCAAGATGCACTATATGTCAGGGGGCCGTTTTAGCGTCCCTATGGTATTTCGTGGGCCTAATGGCGCGGCAGCTCAGGTATCTTGCCAGCACTCACACTGTGTAGAGGCTATTTACGGTAACCTTCCTGGCCTTATTATCATCGCTCCATCCAATGCATATAATGCCAAGGGTCTGTTAAAGTCAGCAATACGCAACAACAACCCAGTACTCTTTCTTGAGTCGGAGCTTCTCTACAACGACAAGATGGAAATCCCAACTGAAGAGTATCTCCTGCCCATCGGTAAGGCTAATGTGGTTCAAGAAGGTAGTGATATTACGCTTGTTGCCCATGGCCGCATGGTAAAGCTTTGCAGACAGGTGTGTGAAGAGCTTGCAAGCCGTAACATTTCTGCTGAGCTTATCGACCTTCAGACCATAAAGCCGCTTGATATTGACACCATTGCTGAGTCTGTCAAGAAAACCAATTTTTGCGTACTCGTAGAAGAGGGTCATATCTTTACTGGTATTTGTGCAGAAGTAGCTTGCGAAATACAGGAAACCTGTTTTGACTATCTCGATGCGCCTATAGGCCGTGTCTGCCAGCGTGAAACACCAATGCCCTACTCTAAAGTACTCGAAAAAGAAACATTACCAACCGTTGAGCGCATTTTAAGCAAATGCCTTGAAACGCTAGCTAAGGAATAACTATGCCATTTACCGTTTACATGCCAAAGCTCTCTCCGACAATGACAGAAGGTACCGTTGCCAAGTGGCACAAAAAAGTTGGCGACCGCGTTGAATCTGGCGATGTCATTGTAGAAATTTCGACCGATAAAGCGACTGTAGAACATGCCGCACTTGACGAAGGCTTTTTACGTGCTATTGTGGGTAATGAAGGCGACAAAGTTCAGGTTAATGATCCTCTTTGCGTTTTTTCTGAGACTGCAGATGAAGATATCTCTGGCTTTACTCCAAAGCCGCTTGGGCAAAAGAAGGAAGAGCCTGCGGCTGTTAAAGCCGCTCCTGTAAAAGAGGTTGTGAAACAGGATGTAGGTGCGAGAGTTATGGCATCTCCCCTTGCCAAAAAGCTTGCAAAAGAGAAGAACCTAGACCTCGCTACAGTAGCAGGATCAGGCCCTCGTGGACGTATTATGAGCCGAGATCTTTCCCAGCAAGCTGCACCTTGTGTGCAAGCTGTAGCTCAAGCTCCTATAGCAACAACTCCAAGTGCTACCCCATTTACCTTAGAGCCTGTTACACCTATGCGCCATGTTATTGGCACAAGGCTGCAGGAGTCAAAGAGCACGATTCCGCACTTTTATGTGAAGCAAGAGATCGATGCGGCGCCAATTGCGGCACTTCGCGAGGAGCTTAAGCGCCTTGAGAAGAATGTAACGATCAATGACTTTATCATCAAAGCTCTTGCAGTTGCTTTAAAGAAACATCCTGAGATCAATTCCGGCTTTGATGCTTCTAAGAAAAGCGCTATGCGCTACACGCGTGTTGACATCTGCGTGGCCGTGACTGTGCCTGGTGGCTTAATTACACCTATTGTCTTTGATGCTTCACGTAAGAGCCTGTCGCAGATTTCGCAAGAGGTAAAGCTGTTAGCTGCTAAAGCACGCGACGGCAAACTCTCCCCTCCTGAATACCAGGGTGGATCCTTTACCCTTTCTAACCTTGGCATGTTTGGCATCGATGAGATGACGGCTATTGTGAACCCTCCTCAAGGAGCGATCCTTGGCGTTGGTGCGGCAAGTGATGTGCCTGTTGTGAAGAATGGCCAGATTGTGCCTGGTAAGCGCATGTCGCTTACGCTTTCATGCGATCACCGCCTTATCGACGGCGCCGAGGCTGCCCAGTTTATGCGCACGCTACGCGAGCTCCTCGAAAACCCAATCCTTTTCTTAAGTGAGTAACCGACATCATCACTCTCTTCGAGAGTGATGGATAATAGCCCAGATCACCGACCAGAGGGAGGTGCTCTGGGAAAAAGGTATGTAGAACATGGCACCCTCGAAGATGGGTGCTGCAATGCAACATTTGCAGCACCCATCTTCGAGGGTGCCATTTTTTTATTCTAATCTATTCCCAGGGCACCTAAAGGTGACCTGGGCTATTTTACAGCACTCCTTTCAGGAGTGCTTCTATGGCCTAGTAGCAAAAGGGAGCAAGTATTTCCTCATGAGCTTCTTGGACACATTCCTGAAAAAGTTCTTTCGTATGTGCATCGATAGCGAATTTCATTTGTCCTATACGGCTTTTATTAAATTGTTTAACCTCTAGGTGTTCTTCAGGAGTTAATACTTCATCAAGTTTTTTAGCGTCTTTGATTAATCCTGCCTGAGCAAGATTATGAATTTTTGTAACAACTGGAGATCTTTGCCATTGTTGGTACTGTTCTAATTCAATTAGATCCCAATTTTCAAAGTATTCAGTAATATGTTTTTTTAGTTTTTCAACTTGTTTATTAATGATTGGAGCAGCGTGATCTCCATATTGTGCAAGCTCTGCAAATGCGATGCATGTAAGAGAGTGCACTCTCTGGTTAACAACTTCTGCAACTATTTTAGCTTTATCTTTGTTTTCAATTACAGGTAACGCTATTTGGTTAGAACCCGCACTTACTTTTGGATCAAAACTCATACAAACCTCTTTTATAAATGGTAAATCGTGGATTATAGCTATTAAAGTCAGGAAAAGCAAACGTAAGCTTTTTTTGGTCCCTTGAGTCTCTTGAGTCCCTTATGTCCCTTTCTAATTAGGGCTTATATTGCAAAGCGATGTTTGGGTTGCGGTCTTCGCTCCAGCGGATTTGATGCCAGTAGGGATAGAGTAGTGGGCTTTCAGAGGCTTTATCAAGTCGCGCAACTTCCTCTTGGGTAAGTGCCCAGCCAACGGCTCCTAAATTATCGCGTAGCTGCGCTTCGTTGCGCGCGCCAATGATCACGCTTGTTACTGTCGGCTTACGTAAAAGCCAGTTCAGAGCTACTTGTGGGATAGTTTTTCCGCGCTCTTTTGCAATGGTCTCAAGTAGGTCGACAATTGTGTAGAGCTTTTCGTAGTCAACAGTGCCAGGAGTGCCCCAGTGGGCAAG
>JAFEGT010000126.1:4222-13113 GCA_018239765.1 Verrucomicrobiota bacterium | reverse complement strand
TGTTTTATCTCTGCGTACTCTGTGATCTCTGCGGTTAAAAAATCACATGTTTTACCGAAACGCCTTGCTCTCGTTATTTCCCGATAAGGGGTGCCTTAGTTCCTGGAAAGCTTTACATTGAATAAGAGCGAGCTAACGCTCGAAGTGTATACTAGCGTTGTCGATCAATACCTTTCAGGCCTATTTTTCTCATGTTTACCCTCTATAACGTTGCAGCAGGGCGAAGTACCTTTTTTTATCGTTCATATCGTTATATCGTTTATATCGTTAAGAGTGATCGTACGATCCTGTCTGCTCTCATCATGCGGAAAAAGCTGAAAAATATTGGTGCGAAAAAAGAAGTAGGGGCCGAGAAATCGGCCCTTTACTTAATTGGGAAGGTTCCAGCCCAGTTTGTATGAAAGGGAGTCTTTGCTCATGCGGCCTTCGAGGAGGTTTAGGTGCCAGGTAATCCAGGAGATTTTGCCGGAATTAGACTTGCTTGTTGACTTGAAGGCGTCGCCATAAAATACCGATATATAACCAAAAAGCGGGATAACCAAAAGGGCGGTCATTTTTGCAAATTCCTTACAGTCATTTGCGTCATCTAAGGCCTGAAGGCGGCTTTTTTCGCTCTTAAGCCAGCTTATGTCGCGATCGGTAAGATTTGTCTCATATTTAGCGATATCGAGGTTTAGACACTCATTAGAGACATTGCGACCATGATACCAAGCTTCTATGGTCTTATAGATAGTACCAAGCAGCAGGATTGGTGTTGCCACAATTCCTGCAAATGGAGAGACTACAACCCCGATGGGGTCGATAATTATATGTTCAAATCGTGAAATCATGTATTTATATTACCATAAAATAAAAATAATATCAACTATTGATTTATAAATAGAGTTCTGGTACAATAGTCTTTTATTTAATAATAAGGAACTATTATGACCAACCCACTTTTTACAGCACTCGCTCAAAAACCGCAAGAAGCTCGTTGGCATGCACCTGCTCCAGCGGCCTCTTTTTTAAAATTTATTTCCGCTGTAACGGGTCAGGCTGTTGCAAAAACAGTCTCCAACACAATTCTACCCTCTCTTGAACATACAGCAAAAGAACTTGCAAAGATAGAAAAAGAGGCAAAAGAGCACCTTAAAGAGATGCACGACACCAAAAGATCGAAGTGGAACGGGCTTGATCGGATAGCGATATCAGGTAGTGATAAGCCAATGTCAGAAAGAAAAATCATTGTCTACTTTCTGCCTAACTATGAGCTTTGGCAGCAAAAACTCGCTATTTTTCAAGAACTTCGCCTAAATCTCGGTGTTGACGTCATCTCATCAAACTATCGCGGTTGTGGAAAAAGTGAGGGCTTTCCGCTAGATGAAAAGCCTCTTATTGACGACGGCCTCGCTCAGGTTCAGCAGCTCTTAGATCAGGGTGCAAAACCTGAAAATATCGCTCTCTACGGCTATTCTTTAGGCGGCGGCATCTCCATGGCAGTAGCTGGCCTGCTTGAAGATAATGGAGTGTCAGTAAATGTGATTAATGAACGCTCCTTTGGTTCACTCAGCGCAGTAGTCAAGTCTATGGAGGTTTTTGGCAAAGAACTCGCGGCAATAGGCGTAAATAGTCTTGGCTGGAAGCTTCCATCAGAGGAACATCTTCCCAAGCTTAAGGGTAGGGTTGTGGTTATCCATAACGATTACGATGAACTCATCGAATATAATCCCTCTTTAAAAGGCTCTATTGACAGCAAAAAACCTGCCAATATGGCAAAAATTACCTGTGTGGCTATGAGTAAAACGAGGACCAAAAGCCAACACAATCGAGCATGGACAGCCCAAGAAACAAAGGCGATCTATGACGCTATACGCAAAATCTTTGTGAAATAATAAATTTATTGTATAATAGGGGCTAGAGAGGTAACATGAGTACACTACAGCCCCGCGACCCCTATAAATACGCCCTACGCGAACTTCAGCAGCTCTCGGAGCACGCAAGTAAGAAAGACGTGCTTCTTCGCTGTGATAAACGGGGTCATTTTACCTTTGAAGAAAAGACCATTTGGGGAAAAATAAAGCGCTTTTTTACTGTTACCATTCTCCGCAGTAAAGAATATAACCTTGATTCAAATATCCAAAAAATTGGCAAGCTATTTGAAGTAGTCCCCACTGGAGAGTTCGAGCCTCTTAAAGCAAAAATCAACGAACTTATTGAACATGCTGCACAGTCTAACAACGACCGAATCACCAGACTTAAACTTCTTGCCCATACGGAATTTAAGCCGCTTAATTACGAAGAGCTAACATCCATCACAAAATTTCGCGAAACGTATGATTCACTCTCCTTTGCAGCAAAGCGTGAGGGTGTCATGCAACTTGCCGAACAGGTCCAAAGCTTTACCTACGATAAAAATACTAAGAAAGAAGCCTACGCAAAAAATATCAACTGGCTTGCAGAAAAGTGTGCCTCATTTTCTGAACTTGAGACCGCCTTTAAACTCTACACAAAAGCGATTAGCGAAACAGGCGATCAATCTTCTGTAGAGCAATTTATCGAAGTTGGCCTTCTTTTAAAGCGCTTTACCGTTATCCCAGAGGTGCTAAAAACCCAAAAAGCCAAAGCACGTATCGATCGCATACAATCGTTTGGAGAGGGACCCATAGAGAGCAATGGATTTAAAGCGAATGAATGGAACATGCTTGAAACATTTGCAAAAGCTTATGAGTCTCCAAGCGCCAAAGAGCCTGTTGGATATAAGCGACTAAAAGGACAGGAAGCTGCCATTCACGACTTTCTCATCTACGCTGCGGGCAATACGCAATTTAATAGAAGGCTAAAAACTGCCCTTGAAAATGATTCAATTACAGATGAGAGCCTCTTAAGTGCTGTAGACTACTTTGCAACCTTTAGCTTTAAGTGCGACCCTGTAAAATGGAAAAGCAACCAAGCCTATGCTGAACATATGAACCTCGTACAGCAGCTTGTAGATAAGAAAGAGCAGCTTGCACATCAACAAGCGCGATTAGAAAAAGTTGGAGACGAGAGCGCACCTAAACCCAAATTTATTCCGAATAAAAAAGGCCTTCGAGCCACGCCTGATGTTGTTGTTGTTGAAGTAGAAAACATTCCAGGAAAAACAAAGGGGCTCACAAGAACGAAGGCGCGTCAAAAAGTAACGAAAACAGTAGTTCCAGGCGCCAAGGCAACCCCTGCCCCTGTTTGGATAAAAGCCCAAGAAAGGGCCTACGAACAGGGTACAGCCCTCTCAAAACAGCAGATAGCCGAGGCTATTCCTCTCTTAGAACAGGAAATTGCTCAGCTCCAAAGAGACCTTAAGGAACTTGCAAAACAGTTTCCCCAAATCGTTGGCAAAGATCCAGAAAAACTGCAGATGCCGGAACTACCCGTTCTTGATTCTGTCTATCGCTTTCATGAACAGATGACAGAAGAGATGCGAAAAGCATTTGACCTCGAAAAAAACCCCTTTTTTGAAACAGTTTATCAAAATCTTCAGGGGCTAACCGACTCCTACGACTGGATTCAAAAGAGCTGCTTTGGAACCAATGGCTATCAAACAGGCGATATCTCCTTTGTCAACGAACTTAAAAAGAACAAAGTAACAGGAAAAGCCGCAACCGATTTTACTGACAAGGTAGCGCTTTCCCTCTTTCCTTTTGGTCACTTGGCAATCATTGACGAAGAGCACGGATCTACCGCCTTTTCGCACCAGCGTCTTGCCTTTGATCACTCGCCTGTAGCACTTGCGGAATATCTTTACTACGACACCTATAGAATAGACTTTAAGGCTCTAGCGCTGCCTACCGCCTTTGAAGCTTTAAAGCGTGGATTAGAAAAGGACGAAAAGACGCTTGAAGACGAAATGAGCGCCAGAAACATGACGGAAAATGAATACCTTCTTCATGAACTTGAAGAGAAATTTGCAATCAAAGTTGCCGAAGAGCTGGAACAGAGCCACCAACCTGATGCAAGAAAGTGGGAAGGTATAGAAAGCCCAGACTTCAGCCAGATAAAAACGCTCGCTCAGCTTGATGAATGGCGCAAAAATGTCAATGAAGGCCGAGAAAAAGAGGTGCAGTTTGAGCTTTATGAGCTTTTTGAAATCCCTGAAGATTGTGATATTGACATTCAAAACACAATACGTGAGCTTCGTGTAGATTACCTTAAGGACCTCTATAAGGGCATAACCAACGACGATAAAACTCAATTTAAAGCGTTTATGCAATCGTGGCGTTTTGCGGGACCGCTCAGTTTAGCAACACGCATAACAGACAAAGCTATCGACCCCTATAAGGTGCAGATCGCAGGCGAGATGTGCTGCTCGCAGTTTGCTCAGCTTATCATTCTACGTGCATTACAAAAACTCAACAGCGAGCTCTCTGAAGCCGTTGAGGGCCAGAAATGCTTACGCATACCTCAGCTTACTGAAAAGCGCTATGAAGCCGCTACCACCGAATTTGTGCTTAAAGAGTTTCGAGATGTGATGAAACCGATACAGGCACCGCCTGCGCTGCAGGACATCGTACACCTGCCTCGCAGGGACTTTCTCACCCCAATTCCTATTGATTCAACAGTTGCCTACATGGCCAAGCGCCTCTTTAGAACCTATCAATAGTGCCCCCGAAATCGGGGACACTTGGTAAAAAAATTACGCGTGCTTAAAATTACACAGACTTGGACTCTTCAGCCTTGTCGTGATTTTTTTTGTCTGCTTTTTTATTAGCCTTCTTGTCTTTGTTGCAGCATTCAACAAAGCGATCACCTTTAGGCTTTTTGCAGCAATCTTTACAGCCACCTGCATTCACAGCTGCAAATTGCATAATCGAACCAAGAAGAATTAAGTTTAGATATTTCATATTATTTTCCTTACTTATTAATAAAAATGCATCATTTGATGCAGAACCAATTTATGCCTATTTGCAATTTATAAACAAGCGCTATTTTTGCCCCTACATTATATTTTGAGCGATATTATCATCGTGTAGAGGCACTTTATTACCTTAAAACATATCTAGAAGTCGATTTTCTTCTTTCTTCTATTTGTATCCAGGCTGGGATAGTAATAAGTCCGTTTATGCTGTAAGTGGCTTTACTATGATGCGGCAGGCACAGTCCGCCACTTTAATAACAAAACCTGTTATTATTAATGCATGAAAAACGCTATTTTATTTTTATTATGCTTTATAGTCCCACTCTTTGCGTGTAATAAATTAGAGAGTTCTCTTCAACAGATCGAATGCCGCCCTATTTTTCAAACCTTTAACATGTAGAGGCCAGATGCAAACAAACGAATTTTATAGAGTAACAACAAATCATGGCCAGTTTACTCTGGAACTCTATCCAGAGCAAGCGCCGATCACCGTTGAAAATTTTAAACAGTATGTTCGTACTGGACACTACGTCGGAACCGTATTTAATCGAGTGATATCGGGCTTTATGATACAAGGCGGCGGCTACACCGAAGATGGCACCAAAAAGACCACTTTTGCCCCTATACACAATGAAGCTACAAATGGCTTGAAGAATGTCACAAAATCAGTTGCTATGGCAAGGCATCCTGAGCCTCATAGTGCCACAAGCCAGTTTTTTATCAACCTTGCGGATAATGCCAATCTTGACCACATCAGCAGAGATGATGAAGAATATGGCTACGCTGTCTTTGGCACAGTCTCAGAGGGGTGGGATGTTATTAAAAAAATAGCGGATCTTGGGACGATCGTGCGAGGTGCTGACAAAAACTATCCCAAAATTGCTGTTATCATTCAAAAGGTGGAGCAACTATGACTATAACTCCAATACATACACTTCCCGACGAGCTTTTTGCAACAGAGCTTTTTTCCAGGCTTGATGGAGCTTCTCTTGCCAAATGCGAACAAGTCTGCACACGATTCAGAGCAATCATTACTGATGAAAAGTGCGATTTATGGCAGCGCTGCTTTGCAGCGGAGCATCATGGCTATATACCTCGCACCATTCCAGATAAGAGCTGGAAGGCGTTTTATATTCAGGATAGAAGAGTAACACGGTGTATCAGAAAAGGTAGGCTTCCTGAACCTAGCTCAAAAGCCTTTGTCGAACCTCACGCTGTCAACTCTGTAAAATCTGGAAATATAACAGCTACACTTGTTAATCAAGTGGTTACAGCATCCGATAGTAGTGGCGATGTGCTCTACACTCTTGAACAGTTCTACAAAATTCTTAAAGCCACTGATAAGTACCTTGTTGCGATAAATCGACAAGATGCCTGGAATATACGGCCTCAAAATCCAGTTGTGGTAAACCAAGCTTCTATTTTTGAACCAACCACAGGAAAATTGCTTCACAGGATACTACTGCACCACACAACTCAACCCTTTTTTCCGTCACTTCCTGCCCAGGTATTGGATAATCATCTATTTGGCATATCACGCGATGATCATAACAGTGTAAGCTGCTGGGATCTTGATACAGGAAATATCGTAAAGCGCTTCACACCACCAGAAGGAACCATCTTTTCTGTTACAACATGCGACCCGCATAGACTTATTATTACAACAGTAAGACAGCACACTGAAAATATTGGGATCACACTTTGGGATACAGAAAATGAAACACTGCTGAAGGAAGCCTATTTTCAAGGCTGCAGCAACTATGTGCTCGATGGTACAATTGTGAAAGTGCATAACAACATCATGTACTTTGGAACATGGCCCGAAGATGCCTTCCATTTTTGGGATGTAGTGAGCGCAACACCTATAGGAAGCTTGCCCAAATCAACTGGGTATAACCATGGCCAGAAGTGGCACTTTGATGGAACAACGTTCTATGTAGGTGATCAAAGCTATGATCTTAACCAGTCCCCGCAGTCGCTTCTTGCACGCATTGGAACTGCTGTCTTAAACTTTTTCGGAAGGATTGGCAAGCGTGGCAGTTAAGGGCACGCATTCATAACTGCCAAAAAAAAGCGTCGGAATATACTTAGCAAGTGCTATTTTGTAGGTAGAGGAATTGCTGTAATGATTTTCACCATAGCTGCAAGGAGCTGCTCGTCTTTAAGAAGCTCATCTACACTAGGAGCAAAAGCTAGTCCACCACTTTCTAAAACGATAGCTAAAGCTGCAGCTAAGGTTTTCTTGGTAGGCGCTGAAAGAGCAGTGTCACTTAAGCCATTTTCTATGGCGCGCATCCTACTTTTAAACGAACAGCATTGTAGAACAGCTTTTCCTCCATGCACAACAGGTGGCCCATACACATAGGCTAACACCCCAAGATTTGCACATGTGGCAACCTTCTCTACAACCGCTACAGTCTGTTTTACTTTATCAAGATGACCAAGAACACCTAAGCCGCCAGCGGCCCATAAAACCCCTGTGTCAAGGGCAACGCCAACACAGCCTTTAATACCCCTTTCTATAGTTTTTTCACGGATTAATGAGATTAGAGGCTGAAAGACAGATTGAGCACACTGCTCAAGAAGAGCATCCTCAGCAATAGGGCCTAAAAATGATCCAGCATCATGTAGAAGCTCAGCACCCGTAGCTCCAATTTTACCTTTTACAAATTCTGTAGAGGCAAGTGCTTTCCAGAGAAGGCTAGCTGTTTGTCGTGCGTATGATTTTGCAGAGCTATGTTCATACAATTTATGTGCACACGTTCTTGCGGCCCCCGTTGTGCCAATGGAATGCAATCCAAGTGATTTCACTCCACACATCGCCCCTTTTGCCACCCTTTCTGAAACAGCATCTCTTACAGTTGACAAAGCCTTTATCGGTTCCAAAATCGTATTAATACCCTCAACCTTTGCCGCTCTCTCGGACAAATGGTATACGCTACAAGCAAAATCCCTCGTGGTATTATATATATTCACTGTAAAAACCCTTTATTTATAAGAATTATTATAGCATATATAAATGATTTTTTACAAATATTTTTGTTATAAGGGTGTATACAAGGATGTAAGAATTTTTACTATCTCACTGGGTAGGGTATCACAACGAAAAGGTGGATGATATCTGGATTTAATTACACGAACAAAAAGGTAATAGGATGGGGATCATAGCTGATCCCCATCCTATTTTGTTTAGAATGATATTGGCACGTGAGCGCTTTCAATATCTCCTTCATAGACTGCGGCTATAGAAAGAGCCGAAAGATCAGCTCCTGTATTAAAGCGCACGGTATAGCTGTAGGGAGGTAATGGACCAACCTCTGCAAGCAGCATCGCGCCATAGTAAATCCTATATGCAATTACAGCGTCTGGCTGCGCCGTTGGACACCATTTCATCCTAAGAAGGTTACAGCAGCGTACAATGCACCCTGTAAAACAGCCAGGAGGTGGTGCAGGCGGCAGTGTTATACTCACCTGATTCGTTGCAGTAATCAAGGGAACTAAATTGCCAAGGCAGGGCTGAAAATTATAGTTCAGAAATGACTGATTATAAAAAATCAGCCCCTCTACAGGATAGGTATCGATATGCGCTTGAAACGATAACGTGACCGAATCCCCTATCGCAATATCACCTAAAAACACCCCTGTATTTAGGTTTGGATCAGGCTGTGGCACGCTGTTGATAGTAAAGCTGCCTGGTACATAAGAAAGTCCAGTCTCAAGTGGATCGGTAAATCGTACAGAATAGGCATCTGCAGTACCGGTATTTTCTACACTTATAGTAAATGTTACGGTGTCGTCTACATTCTTATTCACCCCAATAACACCATCTACAAGCTTTGAGGCTACAAGGATTGGAGCCCCCACTTGAATCTGAATGCCGACTGAGGAGATGGTATAATCATCCCCTGTAGTGGTACCTTGAGCATAGGCTGTAGTATCATTATATGATATGGCACTCGTGATATCGATACTTGTAATATCGATGCCCTGTCTTCCGCCTGAAATGTTTGTTCCGGCG
>JAFEGT010000126.1:0-4209 GCA_018239765.1 Verrucomicrobiota bacterium | reverse complement strand
TTGCATTTTGATTGAACGTACCATAACTTCCGCGCGTATCAAGCTGCCCAGAGCCGGTGGCTACAAGCTTGCCAGAACCATCTACTGTGAGCGGCAAAAGAGTGTTCACCTGTGATGCGAAAAAGTTGTTTATTGGATTGTTTGTTCCTGACAACCTATCTGCCGAAACAAAAGGCTGAGCTGTAGAAAAGAGCATGGTATCGCCTGTTTTGTTGGCATCACCCTCTACAGCACTTACAAAAAGCCTAGCTGAAATAAAACCCGATGGAGGCGCACAAAAGCCAGAAGCAGAAGCAGGTGAGTTGGTATTAGATGACGCCTGCTCACAGCCTACAAATATGGTAAGGTTGGATGTGTACATCTGGGGATTTTGATAGGCAACAGCAAGAGTCCAGCCTGCGGCATTGTGCGTGTTATCACCAGCAGCGGATGTTCCCGCCACCTGACCCACAGTATAGGTGCCAGCACCTCCCGCTTGCACAACTGATGTTACATTTTGAGAACGCACGTAGTTTCCACATGGACAATTACATGGCGTTGGGCTAGGCCCGGGACAGCCGTAACCAGGAGTTGTGGCATTTTGTTTTGTTGCAGGATCTGCTAAGACAAAAAAGGAGTTTCCTTGCGGGGTTGTGATCACAACGGGCCCGTCAGGTTCGTTACCTGTAATTTGGCTATAAAAGTCAAAGCTTCCCATCCAGATCAGCTCGGCATACAGAACGGTACTTCCAGGCGGAAGATCCAAAACTCCTGTTGAGCTATTTTCAAGATAGTTAAGCGTTGTGCCAGCAGCAGTACCATCATCTACATAACTACCTACTGGTGTTGGCAAAGGTGTTTGGGTGGTGATGAAGGCACCAATAGAATCTGCAGTGCCTGGATTATTTTGGTTCGACTGCTTACTCAAACCAAGGGCGTTCCCAGTATACGATAAGCCACCGTTATTCAAAGTGTTATAACGTAATATGTAGGCTGCATCTAAGCCACAATGACAAAGAGCAGCGAGCAAAAGGAACATATTAAAGAACCGTTTCACAAAAACCTCTTAAGAAAAATGTTATATGATCTATTTACCAAATAGGCAATTTTATTAAAAGGCAAAGCTTTAGGACCTTGAGACGAGTAAACCCAATAGAGATTGGCAAAGAGTGCGCCACTCTTCTTCGCTTGCGGGCCTTCCTGCATAGGAGATGGCCCCGAGCGTTTGTATGGCAGGAACAAGTATCTTTTTTTCGTTAGAAGTAAGCGTACGGCTTATTGCGACATGCTCTTCAAGTTCTTCTAAACTAAGGGTTCTTGCACCTAATGCCTCGCGTACAAGTGCGGCAAGCTTTTGCCAGCGTACACTTTCTGGTAATGTATCATCCTTAACTTGAGCTACGAGCTTCTCTAACTCCGTTTGAGGCACTGTTTTGGGCTTTTTTGCCCGAGCCAATAGCTCGTAATAGACTATCGCCCAGACGGCAAGCAGGCCAAAGGCAAGGGCGCCTATACCATAGGCAAGACCATTCCACGCTAGACGAAAGTTTCTGTATGCCTTTTTATTTTCCTGCTGAGCATTTTGCAGACGCTCCTGGTTTAGAAGATAGAGCCTATTGAGCGGATTGAGATCAATTCTTCGTTCAGGATAGAGGGGGGATAGCTGCGGCACTGCCAAATTGGTAAGCCCGCTTGAGACACACTCAACGCTTATTGCCGGAATGAGCCACCGTTCTCCATCAATAGAAGCAACGCCTGGAGCAAAGATGAGCTCCCCTGTATGCATAGGCTGCAGCGTAAAGCGGAGATGCTTTGGGTTTATAACATCATAAGAGGCCACCTGAAAAGAACTTGCCGGTGATTGAAAAATGGAATAAATGAGCGGAAACAGCTCTGGAGGCCTACTAAATTCAATATCAACATGCAGCTCTTGGTTAGTTGTAAGCACCGTTCTATCAGCTTTTGTTTCGATGAGAGGGCCAAAAAGTAAAAAGAGGCAGATGAAGCTCATCTTCGATGCTCCTTTCTCATCTTAAAATAGGCTGCAATCCGCTCTACAAACGAACTTTTGGTATCAACCGTTATTGTGCCTGCAGAATACTTTCTTCCAAGCGCTTCAAACTTCGCTTGAGCCTCTTCTGCCTTTTTTTGTACGGCTTCAACAACATCACTATTTACATCTACAATAAAGCTATAGCCCGTTTCAAGATCCTGCATATGGCTAAGACCAAGCCGAGGAAGGTTTTTTTCATATGGGTCAACAATACGAATGGCCACAAGATCATCATGCTTTGCCGTAAATCCAAACTGCCTTTCATAATTCTCTGCAATAAAGTCAGAAAGTAAAAAGCAGATGCAGCGCTTCTTTATCGCCATATTAAAGGCATCTAGAGCATGGGCTAGAGAGCTTTTGTGACCAGTGGGCCGAAACCCTAAAAGCTCGCGAATAAGCCTAGCACCGTGCCGAAGGCCCCTGCGGGGCTGAATTTCTTTTTGAATTCCATCAGCAAAGAGTACAAGCCCAACCCTGTCATGGTTATAGATAGCCGAAAAGGCAAGAAGGGCGGCAACTTCTGCGAGCCGCTCATGTTTTGTCTCGTAGTGGCTGCCAAAAGCAAGAGATGCCGACATATCGACTACAAGCATAACCGTGAGGTCACGCTCTTCTCGAAACTCTTTTACAAACGGCCTTCCAAGCTGTGCGGTCTTTGCCCAGCTTACAGCGCGTACATCATCGCCTGTTTGAAATTCGCGCACATCTTCAAGCTCAATGCCACGCCCCTTAAAGGCGGAGGCATACATGCCTGAAAAAAGATCAAGAACCTGCTGTTTGGCAGTTATTTCTATTCTTCTCGCATCAGCTTTCACGGCACAGCTATTTTGTTAAAAATACGCTTTATAATCTCATCTGGGGTAATTTCTCTAGCCTGTGCTTCGTATGAAAGTACAAGCCTATGGCGTAAAATATCAGGGGCCACCTCTTTAACATCAAAAGGAGTAACGTAGTCCCTGCCATTGAGTAATGCATGAGCTCGCGAGCAACTTGCAAGCCAAAGACTTGCTCTGGGAGAGGCTCCATACTCTAACAACCCTTCAAGATCCCCCGTTGCTGTCCGCGTTTCAGTAACAATACTGATAATATATTCCAATATTTTGTCATCGATATAGATAGCCTTTACAAGCTCTTGCAGCTTTCGAATATCCTCTGGGCCCATTTGAGGAGTAATCTGAACTAAGGCACCAGAACCGTAGCGAAGCACTATTTCCTTTTCGTCACTCGCACTTGGATATTCAATAACCACCTTCATCATAAAACGGTCGGTTTCTGCTTCTGGTAGAGGATAGGTACCCTCTTGTTCGATGGGATTTTGCGTTCCCAGAACAAAGTAGGGGGTTTTTGTTTTGAAGGTCTCGCCGCCGATTGTCACCTGCCGCTCCTGCATAACCTCAAGAAGTGCCGACTGCACTTTGGGTGGAGCACGGTTAATCTCATCTGCAAGAACAATATTGGTAAAAACGGGCCCTTTTTCAACACTAAAGGTGCCATCTTTTGGATGGTATACTGACGTGCCGATGAGATCTGATGGCAAAAGATCGGGCGTAAACTGTATGCGTTTAAAATCAAGATCTAAGGCCTTTGCAAGAGTATTTACAGCAAGTGTTTTAGCAATGCCAGGAACACCTTCTAACAGCACGTGGCCTGAGCAGAGTATAGCCATGATCAGCCGTGAAACCATCTTATCTTGGCCAATGACAGCCTTTTGGATCTCTTTTTTAAGGCTTTCAAGGCGAAGGACAGCCTCTTTAACATTTGCAGCAAGTTCTTGTTTCATCATTTAAGCCATTGGAAATACATCCTGCAGCGGATGGAGAGATGCAGGATACTTTATTGTAATCTTTTCAAGCCTATATGGGGGCTTATTTTTCTTCTCGCGCGAGCTGTTTACATGATCTAAAAGAGCGTTAAGGCTTTTTGCAAGTGCACTCAGGCGCTCATACTGTGCTTCATCTTTTGCAATTTTAGGAAACTGCTCTTTAATTTTTCTAAAATTATTCTCAAAATCATACTCTTTACGCCTTGAGCTAGAGATACAATTTTTAAGATCAGCCCAAAAACTTTTCTGTTCCACAACAAAAGCGTCGCCCACATGGCGAATATAGATAGAGCCCACTTGCTGATTCTGCAGCTGTTCGGCAAGAGTATCAAACTCCATGGCACACCTTGTGTTG
>JAFEGT010000125.1 GCA_018239765.1 Verrucomicrobiota bacterium | reverse complement strand
TTGGATAATTCGTTACCTATGTGCTTGGTCGGACACCCTGTCTTTCCCATAGTTTGCACCTATCGGTGCTACACTATGGGCTATTATTGAAGTCGTTCCTTCGGAACTGCAGTAAAAAGGACAATATTTGGGGGGGGATTTTAGAGGGCAAAGCAGACGAGTTGTCACTCCATTCTTTTCACCCCGTGCCCGTGCCCGATTTTGTTTTGATACGGTTAGAGAGTGAACCCAGGCGGGAGGGTAGCACCACGCTGCACGACGATGATGCCGTCGCGTATGAAGACGCCAGGACCATCATACTCACGGAGGCCGTTTTTGTTGATCAGCTTTGTGCCTTTACCGATAAAGACATTTTTGTCGATGATGGCACGCTTGATGGTGCAGTTTTCTTCAATGACAAGCTTGTCTGGAAGGCCGTGAGAGTCGCTGTGAGGCAGGTGATAGAAGTCATTACCCATTATGTAGGAATCTTCTATCGTGCTGTTTTGCTTGATGATGGTTCTTTGGCCGATGATGCTGTTTTTAATGCGTTCAGCTTCGATAAACGATCCTTCACAGATGATAGAATCTGAAATCGCTGTGTTATATATGCGAGCGCCTGGTAGGTATGAATGCTGGGTTGTTATTGGATGCGCTTCGTTGTAGAGATTAAACGGCGGACATTTGCCTGTGAGGGCAATATTGGCATCGTAGAATGACTCAATGGTGCCAATGTCTTCCCAGTAGCCATCGTGAATATAGGCCCCGATGCTGCCCTTTTGTACTTTTGCAGGGATAAGGTGTTTACCAAAATCATCTCTTAAGTCTTCCAGCAGCAACTTTATTAGGCTTGAACGTTTAAAGAGGTAAATGCCCATGGAGCCAAGAAGTGTTTTTTCAGGGTCTGATGAAAGGTTAGAAACTGAAAAGCGATCGAGTATTGCCTCGTCTTGCGGTTTTTCATAAAAGTCGACAATCGATTGATCTTCATCTATCTTCATAATGCCCATGCGCTTGGCATCTTTTCTGTTGATGGCAAGGGTTGCTACGAGTACATCAAGATCTTTATCTTGGGCTGTTTGTACCATTTTTTGAAAATCAAGATGATAGAGCTGATCGCCTGAGAGTATGAGAAAGTAATCGGCCGGGGTTTCTACGAGATATTCAAGATTTTGGCGGATGGCATCTGCTGTGCCTTTAAACCAGTTGGTCTTTTCGGGTTTTTGCTCAGCACCCAAGATTTCAATAAATCCTTTTGCTGGTGTGCGATAGGCATGAAAAATATGCTGGTGAAGAGATGCTGATAAAAACTGGGTGACGATGTAGTTTTTATGGATATTTGAGTTAAGGGAGTTAGAGAGTGGCACATCTACCAGTTTAAAACGGCCTCCAAAGAGGATTGCGGGTTTGCAGCTACGTTTTGTAAGGGGGTAGAGGCGGGTGCCCTGGCCACCACCCAAAATAATGCTGCAGACACGGGACATATCAACTGATTTTTGGGGTGAGGCTAACGTGCTTTGGCTAGTTTTTTGGCAGATTGTAGACATAGTATCACTAAATTTATAATTAGCCTAGCTATCAGATATTTGATAGATTTTGTCAATTAAAAGATTTATCTCTCTCGACCGAAACCATTTTTTGTGATAGAATCGTCTCCTTATGAGAACAATTTCTACACTACTCTGTATCTGTCTTGCCCACTTCTTGGTCGATTTTATGCTTGGCATCTGGCCAGTGTTTAAGACCATGTCTGGGCTCGATCTTGCCATGGCGGGGTTTTTAGCAGCCGGATGCGTTGTTATTGGCGAAGGGCTGCAGGGCTATTTTGGGGCCTTGTCAGACCGTGGCTATCAGCGCCTACTGCTTCTTTGTGGTATTAGCGCCGCCTGCGCTACCTGCTTTTTAAGCTATGGGGCAAGCTACGGGGTCTATTTCCTACTTTTTCTCTGCACCTGCCTTGGATCCAGCGCCTTTCACCCAACAGCAGCAAGTCTTTTGGGCTCTCTTAAGCTCGAAAATCGCAGCACTGTGATGGGACTCTTTACTGCCTCGGGTATGATGGGGCTTGGCATAAGCCAGATGCTTTTTTCATGGACGCATTCGACGAATAACGGCTCGACAGCAATCCTTGCGATACCTTCACTGGTCCTTGCACTCTTTGCATTTTGGTTCTTCAAAGGCAAAACAGAGGCATCAACTGTGCAAAAAAAAGAGGGCATGCTTAAGCTGTACATGCAGTTTTTAAGGATAAAAGAGCTTCGAGCGCTCTATTTGAGCCTGCTTGGTAACCAAATTGTCCTCTGGAGTCTTGTCTTTTTGCTGCCGGACTTTTTGCAAGAAAAGGGGTATGACTCTTGGATTGTGTTTGGGGGTGGTCACCTTGTTTTAATGCTTGGTGCAACAGTTGGCCCGCTTATCTTTGGCTATCTTGCTGACAGAGTGTCTACACGCCAGGTGATAATAACAACCTCGCTTATGACCCTTTGCTGTTTTTATCTGCTTCTCATGACAGAAACACTCTCACAAGAGCTTCTTTTTGGGCTTCTTTTTATGCTTGGCAGCATGCTCGGTAGCGTCTCACCCCTTATCTGGGCGCTTGGAGGGCAGATGGTGCCTCACCATCGCGGAGCGATATCGGCCTTTTTAATGGGCTTTGTCTGGATTTTTTCAGAAAGTTTAGGTCTTGGCTTAAGCGGCTATGTAGCCACACTCTTTACAGAGAACCAGGCAACATATGCCTTGGCTTCTATGGGGGCTGTGCAATGTATTTCTTGTTTTGCAAACAGACAACTTCCAAAAGATGTGCGTGAAGTTGTCATAGCTTAAAAGGTGTTCTTCAATGCGACTCTTTATTTCTCTTTTTCTTATCTCTTTTTGCTCACTGAATGGAGCTCTTAAGCCGATGGAGCCCCAATGGGCTACAAAAATTGTAGAAACCTATCCTGAGGGTGCTGTAAGTCAGGTGCTTTTGTGCGATGGCGATGTTGTGCAAAAGTCAATTTCCTACTACCCAAGCGGCACTATACTTGCTGAGAGCGACCTTAATCCAGAAGAGCTTCTTCATGGCACCAGCGTAACCTATTACCAAGATGGTGCTTTAGAAAGTGTAGCAGAGTATGTCAACGGTAAGTCCGAGGGTATCTATCAATGGTATTTTCCGGATGAAAAACTGGGTCATCAGCAGTATTTTAAAGATGACAAAGCACATGGCCCCTACATTGTCTATGACCAAGATGGTCATGTTGTGGAAGAGGGGCTCTATAAAAATGGCCAGCTGCATGCTGACCAGATTTTTTACTATCCTACAGGGCAAAAAGCGCGTGTGTTGAGCTTTGTAAATGGCCTTCTTAATGGCAGATGCACAAGTTGGCATGAGTCAGGAGCCGTTTATGAGGTAAAGTTTTACTCACAGGGGATGCTCAATAATCCAAAAGGCAAAATTGGTGGCAAAATTGCCTACACCCGCTACTATCCAAACCAAGCTATAGAGGTAACTCAAGAGTTTTCTTTTGGCGTGCCTACAGGTTTTCGTAGTGAATATCACCAAAATGGGCAAGAGCGCTATAAGGTACGTTATGAAAATGGCAAAAAACAGGGTACAGAGTGCTTCTGGGCAGAAAATGGCGAACTTGTAGGCGGCGGTGAGTTTGTCCAAGGTTCTCCTAGAGGCAAACATTGGCGAAAAAATCCATCCTACCTTGCGCAGTATGATGATCAGGGAAAACTTGTAGCACCTATAGAAGAGTGCGATGCTGATGGCAACAGAACTCGCCAGTACTCTCTTGTAGATGGCAAGCTCCATGGAGTCTATTTAGAATGGTATCCAAACAGCCAGCTCAAAAATCAGTTTCAGTATAAACATGGACAGTTTGATGGTGAGCAAAAAAGCTTTTATCCTTCGGGATCACTTGCTGTGCTGGTTACCTATGTAAATGGCAAGCGTGAGGGCGAGCAGCAGGAGTGGTACGCAGATGGGCAAAAGTGGATCTCTTTTAATTATAAAGATGGTCGTAAAAATGGAACCTGCTCCCGTTGGTATCCAAATGGTAAACTCGCTTCTAGCGAAACGTTTAAAGATGGTCAAAACCACCATAAGTCGTGTCAATGGCACGACGATGGCACCTGCATAGCTGAGCTTGAATTTGCTGAGGGTACGCCTCATGGAAGCCACCAGGAGTGGTATACAAATGGTACACTTAAGTCCAAGGCACACTATGTTCAGGGCGTTAAGGATGGCCTACATGAAGAGTACTATGAAAATGGCAAGCCAAGTAAGCGTAGTCGCTTTGTGCAGGGGCAGCCAGATGGGGAATACCTCTGTTGGTATCCAGAAGGCGCGATCCATAAGGAATATGCCTACCAAAAGGGCAAACCTGTTGGCGAAGCAAAAGAGTATCACCCTTCAAAGCAGTTGGCGCTTGTTGTGCGCTACAAAGATGGCGTCTTGGATGGCCAGCAGCTAAGCTACTTTCCTAACGGCACAATGAAGGCTCTTTTTGTCTATAAAGATGGCCGTCTCCATGGTAAAAAGTCGCTCTACTCAGAATCGGGGGAGCTTATCTATGAAGCAAACTACAAAATGGGCAACCTTGATGGCTTTATGTACCAGCAGTTTCCTGATGGGTCAGAGATTAAGCAGTACTTTAAGGACAACCATCCCCACGGTCTTTACCAGCTTTTCTATCCTCCACAAAAGGTGTTTGGAAAGATCAAGGCAAAAGAGGCCAACTATGTTGATGGCAAGATCGATGGCGAGGTGTGTGAGTATAATGAGGCTGGCACTAAAGTATTAAGCGTTATCTTTAAAAACGGCAAGAAAGAGGGTCTTACCACGATGTATGGCAACGAGGGCAACACCCTTATGACCATGGAATTTCGTGATGGCAAGCAAAACGGCAAGGTTATTCAGTACTTTCCAAGTGGTGCGCTTTTTAAAGAATCTATTTACGTAGATGACCTTCAAGAGGGCGATGAGATTACCTACTTTGACAATGGCCTTAAAGCAGCGGTAAATCCTTACCTGCATGGCAAGCTTCATGGCAAATGCCAGCAGTGGAATATTAAGGGGATTTTGGTGTTTGAAGCTGACTATGACAATGGGCTTCGCAACGGCAAATTCAATAAATATTATGATGATGGCAAGCCTAAGCTCATTCAAGAATATGATTACGATGTTCTTGTATCTAAAAAATCATATTAGTATAATTGAGAGCGATAATAATTAGAGGTAATTATGTTTCGCTTTCTTTTATCTATTGTTTGTATAGCTTTAGTTGCATCATGTGCGCATAATGAAGCACCTGAACCAGAGCCTACACAGCTTGAAATTCGCGAATTTCAGACCCGTACCTTCGAAGTAGATGACTATTCAGGCGTGATGAAGAGCATTCTTGATGTGCTGCAGGATGATGGCTACATGGTAAAAAATGTAAGCGCTGATCTTGGCTTTTTGTCTGCAGTAAAAGAGGTTGGTTTCAATCAACCCTACTGGGCGTCTCGTCCACCAAGGCCCGATAAAGACATTACTCTGGCAAGCAATATGGACGTTGGCTTTGGCTTTTCTACAGGTGGTGGTATGGGTGTAGGCATGAGCCAGCGTATGGGCCGAGAAAGGCGCTTTGCGACCCACCAGTCAATCGAAGCTACGGTGAATGTAACCAAGTTTGGCCAAAAGGTTCGCGTACGTGCAAGTTTTCAGAGCAAAGTGTATGAC
Source organism: Verrucomicrobiota bacterium (assembly GCA_018239765.1). Lineage (GTDB taxonomy): Bacteria > Chlamydiota > Chlamydiia > Chlamydiales > FEN-1388 > SZAS-7. The sequence goes on along the minus strand of JAFEGT010000125.1, from coordinate 658 downwards.
AACTATGACTCAGTGATGAACGTAAAGCAGATTGTCGATGAGGAGTTCTATCAAAGCTTCTTTGCTAAGGTTGACAAGGGCCTTTTCATCCAATCCCAAAGCATCTAAGCTCTTGTAGTTAACCAAGATTTAACGCAAAGACGCTGAGTCGCAAAAGCGCAAAAGAAAGAGCCTCTTGCAAAACTAGAGACTCCTAAATTATCACTCTCGTAGAGAGTGATGGATAATAGTCCAGATCACCGACCCAAGGGAGGTGCTCTGGGAAAAACATTCTAGAAAATTGCACCCTCGAAGATGGGTGCTGCTATTCAAGCTTTGCAGCACCCATCTTCGAGGGTGCAAATAAAGGCTCACGACACATTCCCAGGGCACCTACGGTGACCTGGGCTATAATACACCACTCTCTTCGAGAGTGGGAAGGTCTCAGACAAACTGCCTAGTTTTGCAAGAAGCTTTTGCAAGAAGCTCTTGATCTTATTCTATCATTTTAAAAAAGCAAGACCAAGAATAAGACCAAGAATAAGATAAGCTGTGCGTTTAATTTTTCAGAGAACTGAGGTCGTTGCGGAGCGTTTCGACTCTCTCTTTAAGATCGTGAGGCTTAAGAGGCGATGAGCCAATGAGCATGTTTTTAAAGACGCGTAGCTTGCCCAGCACA
>JAFEGT010000124.1:7891-9368 GCA_018239765.1 Verrucomicrobiota bacterium | reverse complement strand
GCTGATGGCTCAAAAGATATGAAGGTCGGAATTTTGGGCATGTGTGTTGGAGCAGCACTCTATGCGGAATGTTTTGACTGGATACAAGCTACCATAAAGCCAGCAGAAGATCTCATGCAAGTCACTTTGCCAGAGTATTTTGGCATTGAGCCATGGGTTGTAGTGTTACCATTTTTGGCAATAGCTGCCTGGTACCTCATCACGAAGAAACTATCGCTTTTTGTAAAACAACATTGACCCTAATTCAAACTTTTAAGTAGTCTCCTTACAGTAGTAACGTAAGTAAGGAGAATATTATGAAACGAACACGAAACCCAAAATATGCTTTTGGGTGCGCTATGGGGCTCATTGCATCACTATCGTTTGTGTGTGGTGCGGCACCACTACATGCTTCAAGCAAGCATTGTAGCCAAAGTATCGATAAAGAAATCACCTCAAGCTCTGGTAAACAGCAGTACGTAGCAGACTACGTCATTGCTGGGGCAGGTGCTGCCGGCTGTGTGGCTGCAGCGCGACTTGCTGAGGCTGGTAATTCTGTTATTTTGCTTGAAGCCGGTCCTGACACAAGTTTAGAGTCTCGCGATATTCTTGTGCAATTTGACAAGGTGTTGATTGAAGTTCCGCTTCAGTTTATTAATCTGTGGAATCGCTTTAATCAAGATCCAGCTTCTACGAACTGCGGAGAATGGAACGCTACTCAGACGATGGGGGCATTTGTCTCAACAGACCAAAACGGCATTTACTATTCATATCCACGTGGCATAGGCGCAGGCGGCTCTGTAAATCACCATGCTATGCAAGATGGTGTAGGCTCTTTACAGGTCTACAACAACATTGCCAAGTATGTTAAAGACAAATACTGGTGCGGAAAGAACATGAAAAGGTTCTTTACAGGCATGGAAAATACGCTCTTTCCACATGGACCTGATTGCGGCTCTGATGGATGGCTAAGCATACAGCATACGGTAGTTGAAGGACCACTCCTCACAGATGTGAGTGATGCTATTGTAAACGCAACTGGCGTTCCTTTTATTCAAAACTTCTGCGATCCTCAAGTAGTTGCAGGGATTGGTAATGCATCAGTCCAGGTTAATGCTGATGGAACACGCTCATATGTATACAAAGATTTACTTGTGCCTGTTATGAACAAAACAGGTAAAATTCAGGTATTCTTTAACACACTTGCATCAGAAATTATACTCAAAAAAAATAATGGAAAGTGCAAGAACAAGTACAAGGCTACAGGCATTAAAGGCTACGATAAGTCGTTCTTGCAAGAGGTGCAGTCTGGTGCTCAATTTCTTGTAGTTGGTGACAGCCCAAACTGTACTGCTGTTGAAACAGATCAAACGCTTCCTAAAGAGCCAATACAATTTTTGGCCAAAAAAGAGGTGCTTGTCTGCGGCGGAGCTATACAGTCTCCACAGCTTCTTATGCTCTCTGGTATTGGTCCTAAAGATCACCTGAAAAGTGTAGG
>JAFEGT010000124.1:0-7801 GCA_018239765.1 Verrucomicrobiota bacterium | reverse complement strand
AACCCAAACATTACTCAAAATCCTGATATATATGCAAAATGCATAGAGGTGGCTACTCAGTATCCAGAGTTTTTAAACTCTAATACGGCATCTTTACAGTGGGACTGGTATAGCTCTGGCCAACCTCCAGCAAATGAAACGGGCTGCTATCCGTTCCCTGATGTGCATAACATCCCATATACAACGTTCTTTATGAACTTTGATCTGACTCTTAACGGTCCTGCTGAGCCAGATTTTTACTTTGATTTCTGGCACAGAAACCAGGTTCCAGATATCAACAACCCATTCAATCAGATTGGAGTGCCATTAAAAGGCGAGCTTGTTGCAAGCCAGTTTACTGTGGGTGAAGAGCTAAATCCACGCGTATTTCTTTCATGGCTTACTGAAAACCTTATTCCTAACAAAACGAAGGGAACAATTCGCCTGGCAAGTAAAGATCCACGTAGATCTCCTATTATCCACGAAGAGCTTTGGCAGGATGTAGAGGGTCTTGGTCGTATGGCAGACATGATTTTGCAGATACGCGAGATTATGGCTCCGCTTCAAGCAACCTATGGTCTAGCTGATCAGCCATGGGAGATCTTCCCAGGTCCTAATGTTGTGACAAGAGAAGATCTGATACGCTATATCCAGCTCTGGTCATCATTTGGTCACCATATGTCAGGAACATGTCAGATGGGCCCTACAGGCAAGAATGGAAAGCGCATTCATAAGAATAGCGTTCTTGATTCCCGCCTGCGAGTCTTTGGTGTTGACAATCTACGCGTAGCAGATACAAGTGTCTATGTAACACCATGGCTGCATGCCTTTAACACCTCTCGTGGGGCATATGTAGTTGGTGAAGCTGTTGCGGATCTTATCCTTAACAAGTCATAACAAAAAAAAGGGCGAGAGCTAAAGCTCTCGCCACTTTCTTTTCCTGCTTGCGATGATCTCTCTACAAATGAAATGCAAGTCTGGTTTTTGAGTTCCACTTTACAATAAAGAAAAAAGCTGTGAACCTGTAGTTGTATTAATACAGGAGGTTTACTATGTCCGCAATTGTTAGTCGTATTCAAAACAACTTTACTCAAGAATTGGGTATAAAGATGGCCCAAGGTGCAACCATCACTGCAGTTCTTCATTATGTAGCTGGCGGCTTGCCAAAGCTTATAGGCTTGACAGCTTGCGCAGCTGCACTCAGCACAGCTGTAGATGCTGTTGCAAGGCCAATTTTCAAGACGATTTTTCCTGATAATGCATTTTTAGCCTCTGTTACAACCATTATAGTTGCAAATGCAGTCGGGGCAGGTGTAGTCGCTACAGTAGCTCCATGGGTGGGTGTTGCTGTTCGATCGTCTGATTTTGTCTTATCACTGCTTGCGTTTTTCGTACTTAACGCAAATGTGAAATCCGATAAAACACCCGCGTACGTTTTTTAAAACAGCGTAGGGCTTGGGCCGTTAGGCTCTTCTGTGGTGATGATAGCGGTGCAAGAGACGCCATCGCCACAGCCGCAATCAGTAAGCGCCGCGCCAGTTATGGCCGTAATGCCAATCTGATGTGGTTGAATACCGAGCGTACGAGCGATTTTCTTTTTCATCTCAGGGATCTGTTCTTGAACGTGTGGCTTTTTTGCCTCAAGCGATATGGCTACATGCGTAATTTTTATTGCCTTAAGGGTTTTTACAGCCTCTTTTAGGTAGACTTCGCTATCGGTGATGCCATCACGTGTGCAGAGCTTTACGGCAATATCGCTCAGTATTGCTACACCTGTTATAGATGTAATAGCATTACATAGAGCATGAAATACAACGTCTCCATCAGATTTAGACTGAAATCCAGGAGTGTCTGTAAAAATAATGCCTGCAATGATGCAGGGCTTTGTAGACTCTGGAGGCAAAAATCTGTGCGATTTTTGTCCTAATCCTGTGCGTATCATATGAGAAACCATAGAAATGCGTGCCCGGAAATCCGGGCACGTTTAAAGTTAGGCTATTGCAGTTTCAGAATAGATATTCCAAAGTTCTTGTTCTACTTTGCCGTTGCGGATAGAAGAGATCAATTCGCGCTTGATGGTGCGAAGATCTTTCTTAGGCGTAAGCTTGCGTACGAGCTCTTTGTCGCCTGCAGAACGTGCTACTTGTAAAATGTGGTCGATATCTGATTTTGTAAGGACGATATGGTCTTTTTTCTTACGTGAGCCACGAGCTGCTCTTTGCTTTGGAGCTACTGTTACAGGGCGCTCTGTATTTGTGATAAATGTTTTGATCATTTCTGAGAGCTTCTGTGGAAGCTGTGTCTTCATTTTGCGCAGGGTAAAATGGTGCATATAACCGCCAGAGGTCATAGGTAGATAGCGGCATAGATCATTTTCTTTTTTTCCACCGATTTTCTTTATCGCTTTTCCAATGAGGTCTTCGAGATCGCGGCTTGTTGTAGCCACCATTTGGTCTTGTGTGATTGACATGTGATTCCCCTTTATACCGAGCCTTTTGCAAAAGGCTCTAAGTTAATGTTTTTACGCATCGCCATCTGGCGGATTGCGCAAGATGGGCATATTTATTAGCATTTGTTGGTTAATTGTCAATATTAATTGCGAGAATTAAATCCCAATACCGTGTAGACTGGTATCACGAGACGATACGTTATGAAATATTTTAAGATTTTACTTTTAGTTTTAGTCGCTATTTCTTGCACAAAACCCCGTTCGCACACTTCGCAACTGCAGGAGTGGATGGAGACCAATGGCAAGCTCAAAGTGCTCTGTACAACGGCTATGATTGCTGACCTTGTTAAAGAGGTAGGCAAAGACAAAATCGACTGCCTTACATTGATTCAAGGGCAGAGCGATCCTCACTCTTACCAGCTTGTCAAGGGTGATGATGAAAAGTTGAAAGTCGCAGAGTTACTATTTTATAATGGACTTGGCTTAGAGCATGGTCCTAGCCTTGCAGAACGTCTTACAAATAGCTCTAAAGCATTTTCTATAGCGGGATATATTGGAGATCACTATCCAGATGATATAATCGTATATAATGGTACAGTTGATCCTCATGTTTGGATGGACGTTGCCCTTTGGACAAAAGCTCTTCCTTTTATTACAGATAAGCTTGCGAAGGCTCTTCCTGAAGAGGCTAGCTTTTTTGAAAAGAATGCAGAGGCTTTGCGGGAGTCGCTTGAGAAGCTCAATCGCCAAATTATAGAGCGATTTTTACAGGTTCCTCTTGAAAAACGATATATAGTATCAGCGCATGAAGCCTTTAACTATTTTGTGAGGGCCTATCTTGCCACAGATGAAGAGCGTAAAAATGGTAGCTGGACTGTGCGCTCTATGGCTCCAGAAGGCCTTGCGCCCGATAGTCAGTTAAGCACCGCCGATATTCAAAGACTTGTTAATCACATCGTCGCATATAAGGTGACGACGCTTTTTGCTGAGTCAAATATAAGCCAGGATTCGCTCAAAAAACTTACCGATGCCTGCGTTAAAAAAGGCTACATGGTACATATAGCGCACGATCCTCTCTACGTAGATGCGATGGGGCCTCCTGGCAGCAAAGCAGATAGATATATGGGAATGCTGGAGTATGATTCTGAAACAATAGCGAAAGGTCTCACATGTCCAACCCAATCCTGAAAGTATCTGGCCTTACTGTGCACTATCACGACGCTCCTGTTCTTTGGGATATTGGCTTCGAGCTGCCCCGAGGCACATTTGTGGGTATATTAGGTCCTAATGGGGCTGGAAAAAGCACGCTCATAAAGGCGATTTTAGAGCTTATTCCAGCAGTGTCGGGCTCCATTTGGGTCGATAAAAAGCCTGTAGGCGATATGAGAAAAAAAATTGCCTACGTTCCTCAAAGAGAAGCTGTTGATTGGGACTTTCCTATAACCGTGAAGCAGCTTGTGCTTATGGGATGCTATCCACGATTGGGCTTTTTGGCGCCGATTTCGAAAAAAGATCACCAAAAAGCGCTTGAGTGCCTCGAAAAGGTGGGCATTATAGATTATGCAGACAGGCAGATTAGCCAGCTTTCAGGAGGTCAGCAGCAGCGTGCGTTTTTAGCGCGAGCGCTTATGCAGGATGCTGATATCTACTTTTTGGATGAACCGCTTGCAGGTGTTGATCATACAACAGAAGAAATTGTCATAGGGCTGCTTCGAGATCTTGTAAAAGAGAACAAAACAGTGCTTATGGTGCATCATGACCTTAATCGCGTTGAAGACTATTTTTCGTGGGTGCTTATGCTCAACATGCGACTTATTGCGATAGGCCCGACAGCCACAACGTTTACCCGTCCCATTGTCGAAAAAACCTATGCGAAAAATTTTTCGCTTATGGATGAGACTGCAAAACTTTCTCACAACCTGTCGGCGGGCATGTCGTGATACACTACTTTACCGATCCAGTGCTTGCAGCGCCAACTATCGGCTCTATGCTCATGTGCCTTATAGCAGCCTTTGTGGGCACTTTTTCTGTGCTACGAAAGCAGTCGCTGGTAGGCGAGACGCTTTCTCACGCAAGTTATCCCGGTATCATCATCAGCCTGCTTCTTGCTAAAATTTTAGTAGGTGGTGAGCTCCTTCTTCTGCCGCTTGTTGGAGCGAGTGTGAGCGCGCTCTTAGGTGTCTGGTGTATCAATCTTCTTACCAAAAAATATGGTGTACATTCTGATAGCGCCCTGTGCGTGGTGCTCTCTTCTTTTTTTGGTGTTGCGCTTGTTTTACTTTCCTGTCTTCAGTCATCATTTCCAACACTCTACAGAGAACTTCAAAGCTATCTTTTTGGCCAAGCAGCCACACAGACAAATGTTCACATACTTCTCTATAGCGTGCTTTTGGTAGTGGTTCTTGGGGCGATTTTATGCTATTACAGATCAATTAAAACCGTGATTTTCGATCCTGAGTTTGCAAAAACTATTGGCATTAACTCAAAAGTTGTTACAGCACTTTTGTTGTCGGTAACGGTTCTTGCCGTTGTTGTTGGTATTCGTTCGCTTGGTGTGGTTCTTATGTCGAGCATGTTGATTTTCCCTGCTGTTTCTGGAAGGCTGTGGACATCTCGTCTTGAGTATGTACTTTTGCTTGCAGCTCTTTTTGGCATGGTTGCAGGCTTCTTTGGGGTCTACTTTTCGCACGAGCTTAGTATAAGGCAGGATACATCATTTCCAACTGGCCCCATGATTGTTGTTTCGGCGGCATCTATATTTTTAGTATCCAGTTTTTTATCTCCTGAAAAGGGACTTGCCTTTCGCTATATGCGTAGGAAGCAGTTTCGTAGGCTATGCCGACAAGAAAACCTTCTAAAAGTGCTCTGGAAGGTCTGCTCTAAAAAAAATTCAAGCCTTGTGTCGCAAGATGAAATTATGGAGCATATTCAGGCAGTATCCCTGAAGCGCGACCTTACAGCATTACGAAAAAAGGGATGGGTAAAGGCATGCGGCAGCGATATGTACGAATTGACACCGGAGGGTGCGCACTGGGGAAAGAAAATTGTACGCCTACATAGGTTGTGGGAGGTTTACTTGGTGGAATATTGTGGTGTTGGCTCTGACCGAGTTCACCCAAGTGCCGAGGAGATGGAACATATTATTACGCCAGAGATAGAGCTTGAGCTTGAAAAACTGCTTGATCATCCACGACAAGATCCGCACATGCAGCCGATTCCTGCTCGGGAGGTAAACCCATTACTACCTTAAATCCTTATTGGAACAATGACTTTTTTCAGTTTTTTTGTACGCTAGTAAATCGTGTTGCGCAGTTTTGCTCAGGCGCTCCGATGGAACTTGCAAGCGATGAGTTGCAGCTTCTTGTGCTTGTGCTTGTATCTATAACATCAGCGCTTATCGGCACCTTTTTTGTGCTAAGAAAAATGACGATGCTGGCAAATGCACTGTCGCACACAATACTGCCGGGGGTTGTGCTTGCGTATCTTGCCTATCATTTCTTTCATGGAACAAATGGCCATATTGATTTTTCTCATCTGTTACCATCGGATGGCTACCTGATTGCTGGGGCGCTTCTGTCCAGCTTTGTTACAACGTTTTTGACCCGTGCTATTGTTTCGGCGCTACCTGTTGCAGAAGATGCAAGTATTGGGATGGTCTTTACGCTGCTTTTTGCCGTTGGCATTATTTTAGTAACATCACTTACAAAAAGCGCCCATATAGGTGCAGAGCTTCTCATGGGTAATGTTGATGCTCTTCATTATGACGATTTAACATTTATGTTTTGGATTGCGACTGTCAACATTGCAATTTTATTGCTTTCTTGGCGTCCACTCTTTGCTACCTCTTTTGATGCTCTTTTTGCAAAGATGTGCGGTATTTCTAACGAAAAAGTAAGCTATTTGCTCATGGCGCAGGTTGCTATTATTGCGATTGGAGCCTTTAGGGCGGTTGGGGTATTGCTCTTTTTGGCCTTTTTGGTAACGCCGGCACTCATTGCTCGTCGCTTTACACACAAACTTAAAAATTTAGCGCTAGCTTCTTGCCTGATTGCTCTTTTTGCATCTGTGATTGGCGTGGCATTTTCACGCCACATGCTTTCGTATTATGAACTGCCAGGATCTACTGCAGGACTTATTGTAACCATATTGGCACTTGCCTATGGTTTATCTCTTGCAGTCATTAAACCTGTTAGGGCATAATCTCATCTCAAAGAGCCTCTTGAAAAACTAGAGCCCAAGGCAAAAACGCGCTTTTGAGCGATTTCGCTCCCGGCCCCCTCGCCCTACTCGACTTGAGTATGTTGCTCGGGTGCCGGTTTCAGCCGCTAAAGCGGCGAGCAAACTAGCTCAAAATCATCGTTTTTTCCGAGGCCTCTAGTTTTGCAAAAGGCTCAAAAAATTATAGGAAAATGTCTCGTGAGCCTTCTCTATCTTTTACTCGCAATTTTGGGCCTTGGCTTTTTAATTTTTATTCATGAGCTTGGCCACTACTGGATGGCGCGCCGCGTAGGTATGCGCGTAGAATCTTTTGGCATTGGCTTTGGCCGTCCGATCTTTTCAATACTTCATAACGGTGTAAAGTGGAATATCTGCTGGCTGCCCTTTGGAGGCTATGTAAAGATTGCGGGGATGGAAAAAGAAGATGGAAAGGAACCAGAAGATATTCCTGATGGCTTTTTTGGTAAATCACCATGGGATCGCATAAAAGTTGCTATCATGGGACCTCTTACAAACCTTGTATTTGCCTTTTTGGCGTTTTGCGTAATCTGGCTTGCAGGTGGGCGTGAAAAACATTTTGCGGATGTAACCAACAAAATTGGTTCTATTGACCCTCAGTCAGAACTCTATAAAGCAGGTGTTCGTCCAGGGGATATTATCCTAAAGTATAACAACGAACCTGTTAAAGGCTCGAAAGACCACTTTCAAGCTGCTATGATCTCTGGCGATACTATTAAGGTGTCTGGGTTACGTTGGGATAGCCAAAAAGCCGCCTACGAACCTTTTACTGTGCAGATTCATCCATATGCTCATCCACAATCTTTAGAGCCTGGTATTTTAACTACCGGGGTATTCAGTGGAGCCAACTACGTAATCTATCCTGCAACAGTAAACGGCCAAAAAAATGTGCTGCCAGCAGCCTCTCCGCTTATTGGCAGTGGTATAGAGCCGGGCGATCGCATCCTTTGGGTCGATGGCGAGCCTGTCTATTCTATGGCGCAGCTGAGTGCAACATTAAATGACAATAAAAGCCTGCTCACAATCGAGCGCAATGGCAAGTCGATGCTTGTTCGCGTGCCTCGTGTGGAGCTTGAAGATCTTAAACTTACTAACCAGATAAAAGAAGAGCTTACCGACTGGCAGTATGAAGGGGAT
>JAFEGT010000123.1 GCA_018239765.1 Verrucomicrobiota bacterium | reverse complement strand
TGTGAGGCCTGACCCCGTTTTTGTAAACTGGGGCTAGGTCGGGCCTGACCCGTTTTTTGACCCGCTTTTGATTACGCGGCATTATTAAGAAGAATTGGCCTTAGCTGGATTCTCTAGCCTACTCCGAGAGAGCGTGACATTTTGGTACTTTTACCGTCTTGCATCATCTGCCAAGAAGTTGCCCAAAAGCTAAATTTAAGCACACGCACTGTAGAAAACTAGCATTTCAGAAAAAGTCAGATTTCAATCGAAATACCTAAACATCTCCTGTAAAAATGAAAAATCAGTAAAAACCCATGAGAACACGGCTTCAATCGGGAAAAACTCCAACTGGGTCTACCTGCTCTCCCCTAGGAGAAAGCACGCAAGTAGACCCTCTTGAAGTTCTTATAGTGCGATACGAGGCTGCATGTAGCCCTGTTGTATGCACACAACCGCGGGTTCCGCCCCGCGAATCTACTGGGATGTGCGTCGAGAGCAATCTTGAGGTGTAGAGCTCCCAGGACAATGTACCTTCCCAAGAGGGGCTTGTCGATCGTGAGGAAGACAAGGGATCCTTAACACCATAGGATCAAGGGCTAGAGGAGATGGTATGACCAATACATGTGAACCATTAAAAAGCATCGTAACTCCAAACGGGCCAAAGGTGTTGATAGGCCTTAGCCAAACGGCAAGCAGCCAGGATCCCTACTGTATAGGTGTAGGATCGCGGACAATATGCTGTCGGTGCAGTAATGGGGTCTAACCCATCAGTAGACTACATGCGGAACGTAGTAACTCCGTATTTTCCCCTCTGGGAAGGTGTCCCGCAAGGGATACTGATGAGGATGCGGAGAAGAGATGGTGAAGAAAGCAAATGCTGGGCTGTAACGGTTCAGATAGAAGTACGTATGCTTCACGCGAAAGCGGGCTGACTTTCACTTGGTATTGAATCACGAGAACCTTGAAGTTCTAAACCTAATGGAGGCAAAGTGTATGATGACGGATAACACCGTTGACGCGAACCCTCGCAGACACCAGGTAAACTGGAAACTCATTGACTGGACTACAGTTAAGAGAACTGTGCGAAGGCTACAAGAACGTATCGTGAAGGCTTTTAAGCAAAATGATTTGCGTAAAGTTAAGGATCTCCAAAGACTTTTAAGTAAATCCTACCATGCAAGATTACTTGCAGTCAATAGGGTAACCACCAACAAAGGGTGGAAAACTCCGGGAATAGATAAGGTAATATGGAAAACAGCACAGCAAAAGCTCAAGGCTGTTGACCAACTTCTTGAACCCATCCCGCAGGCTCCTTTAAGACGTATCTATATACCTAAGAAAAATGGTAAGAAGCGTCCTCTAGGAATACCCACGATGAGCATCCGAGGGCAACAAGCCCTGCATGCTCTAACACTAGAACCCATCGCGGAGACGACGGCTGATCCATCATCATTTGGTTTCAGACCTGTTCGTGGATGCCGAGACGCAATGAAGCGGTTATTTTCGCTACTTTGCCGAAGCTCATCACCACAATGGATTCTAGAAGGCGATATCAAGTCCTGTTTCGATGAGATCTCTCATACATGGATATTAGAAAATATACCTATGGATAAGAAAGTTGTGCAAGGATGGCTGACAGCCGGATATTCAGAGGAAGGGAAACTCTTTCCGACTGATTCCGGAACCCCTCAAGGGGGATTAGCATCACCAATCATTGCTAACATGGTCCTCGATGGACTTGAAAGCAAACTTCATGAAAAATTCGGCAAAGCCGGCAGCGCGAAATTAAAGAAGCATAAAGTACATTTTGTACGATACGCAGATGATTTTGTTATAACCGGTACCGACGAAAATCTACTGAAGGAAACAGTACTACCGATTGTTCAAGAGCACCTCAAAGCGAGGGGTCTTCGCCTCTCTGAGGAAAAGACAGTGATCACACATGTCTCAAAAGGATTTGACTTTCTAGGGCAGAATGTTCGGAAATATAAACGAACGCTGCTCATTAGACCCTCTGCAAAATCGATAACTGCAATCAAAGAAAAGATAGCAGACACGATCAAGCAATACAGGGAAAGACCTCATGTCATGTTGACAAGGCTCAACTCAATCATCAGAGGTTGGGCCAATTTTCATAAACATGCGGTAAGCAAGCGAGCCTTCGGAGATGTAGACCACTACGTCTTTCAAAAACTCTGGAAATGGGCATGTCGTCGTCACCCAAACAAAGGCTTGAAATGGATCAAGGCAAAATACTTTACCCATGAAGGCAAGAGGAAATGGGTCTTCAGGATCAAACATCCTGAAAATCCTGTGACACGATTTTTGGCAAGTTCTGTCCTCATACAGTGGCACAGCATGGTCAAACTACATGCAAACCCGTATGACCCGGAATGGAAATCTTATTTTTCACTCCGTCACAGCCGAATACTTGCGAGAAAACAACCCTACCTTTTAGAGACTGCATGGCAAAGACAAAACCACTGCTGTGCATTGTGCAATCAGTTGATTACACAGGCAAGCGAGGGTGTCATTTACTTTCCCCATGACAACATTGCTCTGGACAAAACCACACCACTGCTTCATGCACGCCTAATACACTTAGACTGCTTGGAATCTACGAAAGCCGGGTCCTCCGACGAGGGCCTTATCAATGCTTGAGCCGTGTGCAGGGAAACTTGCAAGCACGGTTCTTAGAGGAGGCAATCATCGCAAGATGGTTGCCTTACTCGATCATTAGCTCGACTAGGTGGCTATTTGAACAGAAATAGTGACCCAGAACCCGGTGCAAAAGTGATTTGGAGAGGGCTTGAATATTTACGAATTTTCATGGACGCTTTATCGGCGGCACAAATATTATACGATACACAAGACGATATTTCGGTCAAAAAAAGTTGTGGGTAAAACTATGGTCGCAAAAGCGCAAAAAAAGCATTTCTAAATTAAGAATCATCGAAAGAGTTGCAGTTTATTGGAAGCCCTGAGAAGATCAGGAAAATGATCATAGCAGGGTTTTCGACGAATGGGCAGTATTAAAAGTATCGCGTTTTTGCATAATAAAAAGAGTCAAAGCGGTGTTCTTGAATCCTTCACTAAAGGACTACAGGAGGCATTTGGCCGCTTAGGTGTTACCGTTGCAAGCTACGATTTTGAGGATTTTGAAAGTGGTGAGGCCATCCCCAAGATTGTAGAAACAAACCCCGATTGCACTCTTGGCTTTAATATACTCCTGCCAGAAGATTCACCTCTCAAGCCGGTGAACATTCCACACTATGCACCTCTTTGTGACTGTGCTACCTACTATCCAGAACTTCGCCTCTCAAACCATATGCTAGCAAGCTTTATGGAACAGGACTCATATGGCTTTTATAAAAAGCTGGGCGTAGAAAATGTCTTCTTTTTACCTCATGCTATTTCGGCATCAGAGCTTTCAAGCCGTAACCAGTCACGCGATCTTGATGTTGTGATGGCAGGCTCATTTGTCTTTCCCGAAGCAATCTACAAGATATGGCAAGAGCAGCTAAGCCCAGATGGTCTTAAGGCAATGGTTGGCCTTGCAGAAAAGGTGCTAGCAAGCCCACATATATCGCATCTACAGGCTTTTATGGAGCTTGTAGAGCAGCTTGGACCATTTGAAAAGGAGCTTATGGATAAGAAGCTTGACTTCTTCAGCCAGCTTAACCTGCTTGAGGTCTACATACGCAATACTGACCGTTTGCGCATGATTCAGAATATTAAAAACCACACCGTTCATATCTTTACAGCAAAGAGCTTTATGCCAGTCTGGAAGGATCGTCTCAAAGGGCAAACAAACCTAGAGTTTCATGATGAGGTGCCTTTTGATCAACTAGGTGAGATTTTTTCACGAGCAAAGTGCGTGATCAACAGCATTCCCACAATAAAACGTGGGCTGCATGAGCGGCTCTTACTTGCCCTTGCCAAAGGCGCAAGTGTGCTTACAAGCGAAAACATCTTTATCTCAAGCCAGTTTGCGCCCTCAAAGGCCATCTTAAACGTTCTTTCACCAAATTATGCTACCATTGATGCGCAAATTGCCGAAGCGTGCAAGGATGAAGAGGCGCGCTTTAAAGATGTGCTCGCATGTCAGCAGGTGATTCAGAGCAAACACACATGGGATGCGCGTGCCAAAACCCTTATGGAGACGCTCCCTCCATTTCTTAAGAGGCTGTGAAAAATGATAAGCGCATTGGCAAAAACGCCCTTTTGAGCCATTTCGCGCACCCCGCCCCTCGCCCAACTCGATTTGAGTATGTTGCTCGGGGCGGGGCTTTGGCAACTTCGTTGCTGGCAAACTGACTCAAAATCATCGTTTTTTCCAGCGGCTTAACCATTTTTCACAGCCTCTAAGCGACTTAGCGCGTAAGGCTCTTGCCTTTTCGGCGAAAAGTCTGGACTATCTATTGTGGTTCAATTGAATTTGAAATTTTCTCTAGTGCCTTCTGGAGTGGGGAGATTATTTCGTTTGCGATACAGTTGGGGATTTGAAGTGCTGTGATCTTCTGCTCTATGAGGGGCAGTTTTTTTTGTAGTTCAAGCGCTTCGGTAAGCTGTGCAGAAAGGGTGCGTTTACGCTTAAGTCTTGTCGGACGAAGAGCCTGAACGCTTTTTTCGATCTCGGTTGCAATGCCGCTATAAATAGAGGCAAGCTCTTCGGCTACAGCCTTATATTTTTTTCCCTTTTCATCGTTGCAGAAGTCACGGAGAGAAAATGGGCTGTTTTGAAGCTGCTCAACCTGGCGCGCTATGCTTTCGGGAATAGAGACTTTGTCGGACAGTGCAATAAGAAGCTTTGTATTTTCAGCATCAGCGCCCAGTTGTAGGCTCAAGGCTGTTTCCGATACCATCTGTACAGCACTAGAAAGTTTGCTCATGATCTGGCTTGTTTCTGAGGGTGATAGGCCAAGTGCTGCCATCTGTTCTTCTGCTTTGGCTTGCTGCGTTACAACAGTGACGACTCGCTCTTTAAGCTCATAGAGCGATTTTGGGTTGGCTTCGCTTTTGTTATAGAGCTTCATGAGCTCGTCTGCAATGCCGTTATAGACGTTTGTGAGGCTTAAGATAATCTGGTCGTGGCGTATCTTTTGGAAGCTAAGGGCTTCCTTTTCTTGAGTAGCAAACGATTTTAGGGCTGCATCAGTGACCTTTCCAGCAGCATAGACAAGCGCAACTGTTGCGCCAAATGCCACAAATTTAATCGGGGCAAAGCTTGTTGTTACTTTTGCGAGTCTATCAAACAGAAGCATGGATCCTGCAGCAAGAGAAATGCGCGTTATGCCGTATTGATACCATAGAGCTCCTACAGTAAGGCCGATAGGGGCAGCTACGGTTCCTGTGTAGGTAGCCGTGCCAATAAAATATTTTTTCGCATAGTGCAGAATGCCCAGTTGAGACTGCTGAATATCTTGGAAGCAATCGAGCGCTACTTGCGGAAGCGCTGTTTCTTCTTTTAGAAAGAGATCGAGGTTTCTTGCATTCATGCGTGGTGATACAGGATCAAGTAGTGACATCAACATCTCGTGATTTTTCGGGTAAAAGGGTAAGCAGGGCGCCAGATAAAATGGTGCCAACGCCAATAAATTCAAGGCCGCTAACTGTCTCATCAAGCAGCAATATGCCAAATAGCACCACAAAAACAGGCTCTAAAACCGACAGCATCGACGCCTTTTCGCTTGTTATATAGTGCATTGCTTTTAAGAAAAGCAGTATGGGAATAGCTGTGCAGATAAGTCCCATCGCACTGATTTCAAGCCAGGAGCTCAAAGAATTTGGCAAATAGAGACTCTCTTCATAGAGAGAAACAATAAGTGAGGTGCTCATGCAGCCAGCTGAGACCATCAAGGTAGAAAATTTGGGCTCTACCGATACATGCTTTGAACATGCGATATAAAATGCATAGAGAAGTGCTGAAATAAGCCCTAAAGTTATGCCATAGACGCCAACCGTCATATTTTCGGGATTCACCAGAAAGCACATGCCGATCATGATCAATAAGAAGGCAAAGTAGTATGTTTTTCTGATTTTGGCTTTGTAGTAGGCGCTATTGATCAGCATAACCATTGCAGGAAAGGTAAAAAGCAGCACCATGGCAAGGCCTGTGCCAATATATTCGCTTGCCATGAAGTAGAGCGTCGTTGATGGTCCATAAAAAAGGAGGCCGTAGCCAAAAAGCCATAGGGCATCTTTTGTGAACAGGTTTTTACGAAAAAAGAGCGTCATAAAGGCTGTGGCAATAAAAAAGCGCCAGAAGAGCATGCACGAGACAGAAAAGTCCCTCTGCATAAATGTAACGCCAAAATAGCCGACTAAGCCGTAGCAAAGCCCGGAAGCGATGGCAAGGAGTGCGCCTTTTTGTTCTTTTGGTATCATAATTAGGTGAAAATTATATATGAATCAAATGTTAAAAGATATACACTTCAATATATGAAAACTGCGCATTTTGCTCAAAAGTTTCAATTCCTGCTGTGCCGCTAGGCACTCCCATTTTTATTTTTCTCACACAACTTTGTTAATAACCAATAAAAATTAAAGGAATATCTTTATGAATCCAACGTTTTCAAATAAATTAGTAGCGGTAATGAACGAAAAGATAGAGCCAGGTATCATTATGAACGCCTTGGCTCACATGTGTATAGGTTTTGGCGCGAGAATTGGCCAAGAGCCTTTACGCCTTACCAATTACATCGATGGCGACGGAAAAAGCCACCCAGACATTAGCGAGATGCCCTTTATGATCTTAAAGGCAAACTCCAACAAGATTCGAGCACTTCGCGAGGCGGCACTTGAGGCAGGTATTCAGTGTGTAGACTTTACCGATACAATGACTGTAGGTACATACTTAGAGCAGATCGAGCGTACCAAAATCACCAAAGGCGATGATCTTGTCTACTATGGCATCGTACTTTTTGGCGACTGGCAAAAGGTCTCGGAACTTACGCGTAAATTTTCTCTTTGGAAATAGGAGCAAATAGCCCCACAGGACGTGGGGCTAACTGTTTTTACAGTCCGGGAGGTACTGGTACACCCAAAATGGTTGCAGCACGAAGCCCAACCACATAAGCTGCCCAAGCACCATCGGTGTTTATTGGCTGAATGGAGTTATCAACTACCATCAGATTTTTCACACCAAATACATTAAGGTTGCCATCTACGACGCCATTAGCGATAGATGTACCCATACGGCATGAGCAGGAAACGTGATCCAGTAGATAGAATCCATCCATGCTTGTTGCATAGGCCCACAGTGCATCATCGCCTGCTTCATACACGCCGCCTGCAGGCCCGATCATGTTTTCTAAGCCAACAGCTTGACCAATTTGTTTCAGTATCGCCATCACAAGGTTAGCATCTGTACCATATGTCGTGTATGGGCCATCGTTATAGCTACCTGGATCAACAAGTGGCTTAACAAGTGGGTTTTTGTCGACGATGTTGACAAAGCCTTGTGAATGAGGTGTGTAGACAAAAGTCTGAAGTACAGATACACCAGGACCAACAGGAAAGCCTACCCAAAGTAGTCGTACTTCCTGATCATTCGGATAGTTAAACGGTGCGCTAAGTGGTGGATTTGCGCTGCCATTAGACAAAGCTTGTAGAGCAGGGAGTGCCTCTGTAGGCACAGCAACGGTAGTTGTTACACCAGGGTTTACAACCATCTTGCCAACAAGTGGATTGTCTACTAGCACGTCTATGTCTAGCGATTCAAGTAGTGCGCGATCGCCAATTCCTGAGCGCTGCAAAATTGCAGGGGAGTTAATAGCACCAGCACAAAGAATGATCTTTTTGCCATACGCTCTTGTTACTTTATTGGCTTCATCGCCACAAATATACTCAACACCTACAGCTTTTTTACCCTTAAAGAGTACTTTGGAGACATATGCATGTGAGGTTATGGTAAGCTGTCTTCCGTGACGGCCTTTGCCTTCAGGAGTTACAACATCTGTTGAGAGATACTCATTTCCAGCAAAACTTCTGTGACCAAGTGTGCATGGTGAACCTCCAGTTGTGGAGTATGATTGCCACGCTGAAAAGCCCATTTGAATGAGTCCTGTGGTGCTTACATCTGTTGGATCGTTCCAGTCTGTAATAAATCCAGCATTTGTTCCATCTGCAAGAAGCGTGATGAGTGGATCAGAGGTAATTGGCAATGTTTGGGTTGTCTTTATCGGGCCGGAACTTCCACGTATCATATAGTTTGCGGTGGTTTGGCACGGTGTATAGGTCTCTAAAGCCTTCATTAATGGTAGTAGGCTGCTATATGACCATTGGCTATTACCTGATAAAATAGCCCACTGATCATACTTTGCTGGCACGCTTCTATGCACCTGGGTGTAGTTATGCATGCTGCTACCGCCCCAGCCTCTTCCTTCGGAATAGCCGAAGTAGTTAAGTGGGTGGTTGACCTTCATCGCATACACTTCAGCATATTGCGGATCGTAGGTGATCGACCAAAAGTCTGTAAAGAGTTTAGGGTTGCCATCTGCACCAGTATCAAGCACAGCAGGGTCATCATTGTGGTTTACTCCACACTCTAAAACAAGAACCTTGTTTTTGTGGTTGTCTGAAAGTTTTCGTGCAAGCACAGCACCTGCAGTGCCAGCGCCGACTATAATATAGTCATATTTGGTATCTTTACAGCTTGCTGAAAGATTTGTAAATGCGGTAACAAATCCTAGCAGTAGGCTTGTAACCATTGAGTTTTTTATAAACATTTCGAGTTACTCCATTTCGGTTTGATTGGCGCCGACTCTTTGCAGATCGGCCCGCCTAACAGTAACTGATTTGAGAATTTTTTAGGGTTTTTTGTAGTGGGCGGCGTCTTGCTTTTTGACTTCTGCTAAAAAAGCCTGCATAGCTTCTTTTGTCTCAAAGGTTTTTACTTCGGCATCGGGGCGGTTGATTACCAAAATGCCCTGGAGGTGATCGTACTCGTGCTGAAACACCTTTGCTGCAAAGCCATCGAGTACCTTTTCTACAAGAATTCCCTCCCCGCTGTAATAACGTGCTTTTATGCATTTATAACGAGCCACTTTTGCAAGGTGTGGACAGCTAAGACATCCTTCCCAGCCTACGATTTTTTCATCGCTAAGGGGTGTGAAGGTGGGATTTACGACGGTTTCTAGGTGAGCAGGGTCTCGATCGTAGCTATAGATAAATACAGATTTAGATATGCCGATTTGCGGTGCTGCGAGACCCGCTGCCGGAAAATAGGGCTGAAGAGCAGCTAACAGCTGCTCTTCTATGGCTTTTACCGAATCAAATTGGTCACTATCTATAGCTTGCGCCTTTTGCTGCAAAACTGGATCAGGAAAGAGGCATATCATACTTGGTAATAGGCTTCTGCTGCGGATTGATCAATTGGGCAGGCTATAGTTATTGCTCGCTTTTTGCCTACGTGATGAATCTCTATACAATCTTTGAGTAGCTCGCTGAGGGTATTGATTTGGCTTTGAAGTTTTGTAAGATATGTTTTTGCAGGAACTTTTTCGCCTTGCAGATTCAGTGTAACATCCCCAATTATACTGCTTGCAATAGCATCGCCATTTGGAGGATAGACAAAAGGGGGGTTATTTGTTTTGTCTGCCTGGATTGCTTTGACAGCTTGGAGCATCTGTTCATATTTTCTAGAGAGCTCTTTTCCGAGTTGGCCATTAAAT